>CAZZYE010000025.1:0-20689 GCA_964658145.1 uncultured Stigonema sp. | reverse complement strand
AAACTACTTATAGTATTTTATCAAATTCGGTAAATCTACGCCTGCTTGCAGATATGCTGATCCAAAACTGAATGCAACAATCCAACTTCATATAAGTTCTTGGGCATGAAATCAGCTATTCTAAGCAATAATACTCGTCAAGCACTACAGCGGCGATGACTCACCACATTTTAAAAGCCACTAGGGAAACCGTCCATCTGGGTGGTTTCTCCGACCTTCTACAACCAGCATTGACTATTGACTCTGGCGATACTGTGGACGTAGAAACTTACACTGGTTACTACGTTTACGACAAAGCACCACCAGAATTTATCACGCCAGAATTTCTAGACATCTGCCAAAATCTTCCACAAGAACGGAAAGTTGCTGGGGGACCGCATTTATTGACGGGACCAATTTATGTGCGGGGGGCGGAACCTGGGGATGTTTTGGAAGTAAAATTGGCAGCTATCAAACCCAGTTTACCCGTTGGCTTCAATGCCATTCGTACAGGTTGGGGAGCATTACCACATCAGTTTAATCAACCGACTCTCAGATTCATTCCCCTCGATTTAGAAAATAACATCGCTGAATTTCCTGTAAATAGCGGTATTAAAATTCCCCTCAAACCCTTTTTTGGTATCCTTGGGGTCGCCACCCCAGAAGCAATGCGAAATTCAGTTCCGCCTGGTTATTATGGTGGGAATATCGACAACCGAGAACTGCTAGCAGGTTCTAGAATATTTTTGCCGGTTTTTGTCCCAGGAGCTTTATTCTCCATTGGTGATGGACATTCAGCACAGGGAGATGGCGAAGTTAATGTCACCGCAATTGAAACTTCCATGAACGGTACTATTCACCTAAAACTTCGCAAGGATGTGCAATTGACAACACCAATTGCTGAAACTGCCACTGATATGATCACAATGGGGTTTGCTCAAACCTTAGATGAAGCTTTAGAACTGGCTTTACAAAACATGATTGATTTTTTAGGGCGCTTCACAAATTTGTCGCCAGAAGAAGCCTATGTATTGTGTAGTTTAGCTGTTAATTTTCGCATTACGCAAGTTGTCAACAGTCCCCAAAAAGGGGTTCATGGAATGCTACCGAAATTAATCTTCTCAAATAAAATCATTTTATAATTATTAGCCGTCTACCAATAATTGTCTGTTTAATATAGCAATCTTAAATCAAAAGGATTTGGAGGTGATCGCCTGCCACCCAATGCCCAACTCTTTTCTAGCGGCTCCGCTAAAAAACCAGATTCCCGGAGCCGGGAATCTGGTTTTTTAAGCACATATACTCAATAGTAACTAGGGCTTCGGATGCTTGAGCCTACCGCCATTCCAATCAGTGCCAAATGTCAGTCTGACGTTTGGCAGCAATAAACCCCACCCAGGATGTAACATTACTCTTTATCTTTATTAGTAGGCGAGGATTTTTTCAGTCTTTGGGCACAACTGGTTGGTTCAACTGGTGTCGCCGACTCAGCAAAGATTATCAGGTACTGCCTGAAACAACCGTTGCGTATATTTATATTGCCTTCAGGACTTTTGAGGTGCTTGTCACTCTCTCAGATTGATTCGGGAACAAATCGCCAAAGTTGACATGCACCATCCGCATAATCTGAACCGGGTTTTAGTCCAACCTGCTCTGAACATCCATTAGTAGCATCTAAATATTTTCCATTAAGTTTCAACTGAAGTCGATAGTATTCATGATTAAAATCAGCAGGAACAAATCGCCAAAGTTGACATGCACTATTCAGATGGTATGAACTGCCAATTAGTTTAACTTGGTCTGAACATCCAGTCGCATCTAAAAATTTGTTACTATTCTTCAACTGAAGTCGATAGTATTCACCACTAGCAGGAACAAATCGCCAAAGTTGACATGCACCATTCGCATAGTCTGTGCCGGGTTTTAGTTTAACCTGGTCTGAACACCCATCAGCATCTAAATATTTCCCATTATTTTTTAACTGAAGTCGATAGTATCCTTTTCCCACTACTTGCACGCCAGTTTGTGTCGAAGAGTAAGGTTTGGCGTTGTTAGGGTTAAGTGTGAGCCAAGACCCATATCCCCCTAACCCGACGAATACAAGGGTCGCACCTACCAGCAATTTGTTTTTGAACGAGCCTTTGTGTTTTTCTACAACTGTCGGTAGTGTCGATGATGGTTGAATCGGCGGAGATACTATGGGGTTTACCGTCGGTGGAGACGACGATGACTTCCTAGGCAGAGGCAGTGGTCTTATGGGAGATAATGGCTGCAATGCCACTGTAGAATTCAGTGCTTGCAACGCCAATGCCGCTGACTGGTAACGCTGGCTGAAGTTGTCGCGCACCATTACATCTATAACATCAGCCAACTTATCGCTAACTAATGCAAAGTTTCGCCAAATTATCTCCCCTGTCGTAGGATCTTCTTTGAGTTCATTAGGGATGATCCCTGTTAAGGCTTGAATACCGAGCATTCCTACTGCATAAATATCACTGCAAAGTTTTGGCTTGCCCTTGGCTTGTTCACTTGGCATATAACCTGGAGTACCAATAGCAACTGTTAAGTTTGTTTGACTCTGAGCATTAACTCCTAGTGCGCCAATTTCTTTGACTGCCCCAAAATCAATTAGTACTATTTCCCCATCTTTGTGCCGACGCATTATATTCTGCGGCTTAATATCTCTGTGGATAATATTATTTCTGTGGACAATAATTAAGACTTCCAAGATGTCATGAAGCAGTTTCCACACCACATTCTCAATCAATGGTTTGCCATTGATTATTTCTCTAGTCAAATCGTGTCCATCAATAAATTCCTGAACTAAATAAAATTCCCCATTATCTTCAAAGTGGGCGAAGAGTTTGGGTATCTGGTTATTTTCCTTGCCTAATTGATACAGAATTCTTGCTTCCCTCTCGAATAACCTTTTGGCAATTGCTAAAACCGTCGGAGCGTTTTTTTTTGGCTTGAGTTGTTTGACAACACACTGAGGTTTGGGATTGACTGGTATATGCAAATCTGTTGCTAGGTAGGTGTCACCAAATCCACCGCTTCCCAGTAGTTTGACAATGTTGTAGCGATTCTGAAGCGTTTTTCCAATCATTTTATCCTGACTCCCAAAGCTAATTGTGTATTGTTGTTACCCTGGTTGCTCTAGTCGCGTTTGCCCTCAAAACCCAATCACCTCTACAGCCTTCTTCCGTTGCTCTGGTGTCACTTCCAAATACCGCTGCAACGTTCCTAGATCGTTGTGTCCTGAAATTTCCTGAATGTGGCGCAGTGGTACACCAGCAGAGGACATCATGGTTAATGCCGTTCTTCTAAAAGAATGGGTACTGACGCCTACTAGCATTACGCGCTCGCAAGCGTCTTTGAGAATCTTGTCCGCCATAGACCGAGTTAAATGCTCGGTTACGCCACGCACACCAGGGAATAACGCCCCAGGACTCACCTGATAGTCAGCCAGCATTGCAGCTAGTTTTGGCTGAGTATCGACGACACGGGTTTTTAGTTTCCCTTTGGTGGTAGACTTGCGAAAAGTGATAGTTCCAGACTTAAGGTCAGTGGTTTTAAGTGCCAGGGCTTCACTAACACGACAGCCAGTATAGAGGCAGATGCCAAACAGCACTTTATCCCGTGGCGTGAGTAAACCCTCGGTGAATAGTCGCTGTAATTCGTCTTGGTCTAGAATCTTGCCTTGACCGTTGCCGTTTACCTTCATATTTCAAAGCCTCCAGAGATGTTGACGAAACCTGAATTTGGTGGAATGGGTGATCCAAAGTCTTAATTTACCGTATTGACGGTCTGTCTGCAATTCACACTTAAACTCTGGGTAGTGATGATGCATAGTAATGATTTATTGTCGTAGGCAGGCATTATAGTGATGAACAAAATACCAGACTGCCCCAATGTGGTTGTCGAGTGCCGATCAAGAACGACAATGTTTTACGGACGCTCGCGTGCGACTCGTTGCCTAACGGTATTATTGAATCGTTCGATATAACTTGTCTGACCGCTATCTTTATCGACTGCACGATGGCGTTTACTTGGTAAGACTTGTTCGTAGCCCTCCCAAAAATCTGTGTAGCAAACTGCACACTGACGATACACTGGTGGGAGCGATCGCCACAATTGTTTTGCTCCTTGAACGCAACGGTTTCCAATATGAACTCCAACAATTTCTCGGGTCACAGCATCAATGGCAAGCCACATCCACTGTTTATTTGCTTTTGACCCAACAAATGACCACAAGAAGACCCTATGGCGGGAAACTCTCCGTAGGGGACTGCGTTAGCGAGTCTTCGAGCGTCACCCGTTAGCGAAGCGGTAGGAGGAACGAGCGTCAGGGGTTTCTCCGCGTTCACGAATTATTTAGTATCACTATATGTATTTTACAATACTTTATTTTTTGAAAAATTTATCTAGAATTTTGTATAATCTAAATCATTATTATCTAACTTTTTAAGTTAATTGGTGGCAGGAGCAAAAAGCTAAAAATCAAGCAAGTAGCAGATTATAAACAATGTTCTGCTACTGAAAAGAAAAATTATGTTCTGCTACTGAAAAGAAAAATTTTTGACCGAGTACACCAAATCAATAGATATGGAGCGTCGTAAGTTTCTAAAGTATGCCACTTTAGCAGGATCTGGCTTTACCTTTGCAGGCTGTACTCTCGGGAAATCTCATCCACAGGGTGAGGTGTCTACCCCTGCATCGCCCGTGGTAGCAAATGAACCTCTCAAGGTGGGATTTATTTATATCGGATCTGTGGGCGATTTTGGGTGGACTTATGCCCATGATTTAGGTCGCAGAGAAATGGAGGCAAATCTTCAAGGTAAGGTAAAAACTACTTTTGTCGAAAACGTCAACGAAGGTACTGATGCTGAGAGAGTGATGCGCCAACTTGCATTAGACGGTAACAAGTTGATTTTCGCAACTTCCTTTGGCTACATGAACCCGACTATTAAAGTAGCAAAAGACTTTAGCGATGTTTTGTTTGAAAATACTGGCTACAAACGCGCTGCCAATGTTGGCACTTATCTAGGACGCTTTGAAGAACCGCGATACTTAACTGGTATGATTGCCGGCATGATGACGAAATCAAATTTAATTGGTTTTGTCGGGGCATATCCTATTCCCATAGTCATTCGGGGGATAGGTGCGTTTGCGCAAGGATTGCGGGCAACAAATCCCAAGGCAAAAGTCAGGGTGGTTTGGGTCCAAAGTTGGTACGATCCGCTAAAAGAAAGAGACGCTGCTCAAGCTTTGGTCAATTTAGGTGCAGATGTTCTGACCCAGTATACCAACTCCACTGCTGCTATCCAACTGGCGGAAGAAAAGGGCATTTATGCTTTTGGTGACAACACTGATATGAGTAAGTTTGGTGCAAATGCGCACTTAACATCATCTATTAATAAGTGGGGTAAATTTTATACAGACAGAGCAATCGCAGTGATGAATGGTACATGGAAGTCTGAAGACGTTTGGGATGGCATTGCTCAAGAAATGGTGGATATTTCTCCCCTGAATCCGGTGATTCCTCAAGATGTTCAGCAACTAGTGATGGCGAAGCGTGATGAATTTATTCAAGGTACTGCACATCCCTTTAATGGTCCGGTAAAAGACCAAAAAGGTGTGGTGCGAGTGCCAAATGGTAAAGTGTTGGACGATCGGGGACAACTGGCGATGGATTGGTATGTTGAGGGTATTGAGGGGTCAATTCCAAAGAAGCAATCCTAGCCTGCGGTTGCTAATTTTTTCGCAATTGAGGCATCGCGATCGCCAATGGTACAAGGTAGGCGATCGCACGCTCATCTGTCTTCTTGGCTACTCAATAACCGCCACAGCCAGAGTCAGATAAACCAGTGCTTTATGCTGGCGAGATTACGGAGTTTAGCCGTATTAGCGTCATTGATAAGCTGTCGTCAATCATTGAAGGATTGCTAAGTCGAAGTGAGACTCAGCCCAGTGTACCCATACATAAGTTACTGTTGACAGTTCCAGAAGCCCAAGCACTTATCGGGTTGTCTAAAGACGTTCTACGTGATAAAATTATGAAGTGTTACTTCCAGAATTTACACCCATAATCTGATTCAAAACTCAAGGATGATCAGTTTATTAAAAGGTTATTATTTCACTATCATAACCCACTTACTGAGAAATCATGGTTGCCGTCTCCACTGATTGACTGTCAACGACTGCCTCTGATGGACTAGGCTCAGCGCACTCAAACACAGTGATAATCTCTATAACAGCTTGGACTAACTCTTGTTCAGGGGACGCGATCGCATCGTGTTTAGCGTCTTAGAGTGTAGGGGTGAACTCCCAATAAATCACTTGCTTCTTGTATCGAAATCTTCGCCATAGTTCATCTGTACTCAACTATACCTAGATTAACCTAGATTATATTTGTGCAGCGCTCACAGATCGCTCGCCCTGCATCAAGGCTGCGATTCTCAATCCCATCCTGCAAGCTTCCCCAGGACTTACTGTAAACCCTGCTTGCCCGGTTCACATGCTTGTTAAAATTATCTATGGCGACGAGTAAGCTTTTTAAGTGCGGCTCACCCCTAATAATGCTTCAGAAAGATGAAAATCAGCTTAAGTTAGCTTTAAAGTTACCTGAAATGACGCAAAAGCCTTCGGGCGATCGCTCCCTGATTAAGAGCGAGTTTTGACAATTCATCTGCAAAGGAGACAAGTCGTGGTCATTAATAGACGTGATTTGCTGAAAACAGCTTCAGTTTCAGGTTTAGCAGCAGGGGTGGCGGCATCAGTTGGTTTTCTCAAACAAGTCCAAGCCGCAAATCAATCTGCGCAGTCTGAACCATCAGGCTCAACAATGGCAGCAACTCCAGATGGAACCAGAAGTGGTGAGATGATCTACCGAACACTAGGGCGTACAAAAGAAAAAGTCTCTGTGATTGGTTTAGGCGGTCACCACATTGGACGGCAGAAAGATGAGCAGGAAAGCATTAGGATAATCCGCAGCGCCATCGACCGTGGCATCAACTTCATGGACAATAGCTGGGATTATCACAATGGAGGTAGCGAAATGCGGATGGGAAAAGCACTTCAAGATGGCTACCGCCAAAAGGTCTTCCTCATGACCAAGATAGACGGTCGCACGAAGGAGTCCGCCGCCCAGCAGATTAATCAATCTCTTCAGCGCCTGCAAACGGATCATCTGGATCTGATGCAATTTCATGAAGTCATTCGCTTGGAAGACCCGGACCGCATCTTTGCTAAAGGTGGTGCACTGGAAGCCATGCAGGAGGCACAAAAGGCGGGTAAGGTTCGCTATATCGGCTTTACTGGACATAAAGATCCATTAGTTCACCTGAGAATGCTGGCAGTCGCAGCCGAAAACGGGTTCCATTTCGACACGGTGCAGATGCCGCTTAACGTCATGGATGCTCATTTTCGGAGTTTTGAGCATACAGTCCTGCCTAAGCTAGTAAGCAATAAAATCGGTGTTTTGGGTATGAAATCAATGGGCGATCAGATCATTCTCAAGAGTAACGTGGTCAAACCAATTGAATGTCTCCACTATGCAATGAACCTGCCAACATCAACAGTGATTACAGGCATTGACAGTATGGAAATCCTAGACCAAGCTTTCGAGGCAGTACGCACATTCAAGCCAATGAGTCAAGAACAAGTCACAGCGTTGCTTGAGCGAACTGCCAAGGCTGCTTCTAAAGGTCAGTACGAACTATTTAAGACCAGCACCAAATTTGACAGTACCGCTAAGAACCCAGAGTGGTTAGGATAACTAAGGCAACTGCAGGCATTTAGGAGAAAATATAGATGATTCGGCTTACTCAGTACTCTCATGGTGGTGGTTGTGGCTGCAAGATTGCTCCCGCCCAATTGCAGGAAATCTTACGCCAGGTTCCCTTAAATCAAGCCTTAGAGCAACTGCTAGTAGGCACTCAAACTAGTGATGATGCAGCAGTTTATCAACTCAACGATCGCCAAGCCTTGGTGTTGACGACAGATTTCTTTATGCCGATTGTTGATGACCCAGTGGATTTTGGGCGGATTGCTGCTACCAACGCCTTGTCTGATGTCTACGCAATGGGTGGGACTCCGATTTTAGCCTTAGCAGTGTTGGGTATGCCCATTAACACTCTCCCAATGGAAGCAATTCAAGGCATCATGCTTGGTGGGGCAACCGTTTGCCAAGAGGCTGGGATTCCTCTTGCTGGTGGGCATTCCATTGATTCCCCAGAACCTATCTTTGGCTTGGTTGCAGCTGGGTTGGTGCATCCAATGCAGGTGCGACGGAATGCAACTGCCAAACCAAAAGACAAGTTGATTTTGACCAAGCCCTTGGGGATTGGAGTCATGACTACCGCCCTCAAGAAAGGTCAACTGACACCAGATGCTTATGAATCGGTACTTAAGGTGATGACGCAATTGAATCGAGTCGGAGCAACTTTGGCAACTAACCCTGATGTCCACGCGATGACTGATGTTACAGGATTTGGGCTTCTGGGGCATTTATTAGAGGTTTGCCGAGGAAGCGATCTCAAAGCTGAAATCTCGTTGTCGAAAATTCCGATTCTACCAGCAGCTCAAGCTTTAGCATCTCAGGGCATTTTTCCGGGTGCGGCGCAACGCAACTGGGATGGTTATCAGTCTCAGATTCAGCTAACATTGAGCGATAAAGCAAAGTGGGAAACCCTGCTGCTAGCAGACCCTCAAACGAGTGGAGGGTTGCTGCTTGCCGTAGCACCAGACAGCGTATCAACTATTTTAGAGCAACTTTTGGCACAAGGATATGGCTTTTCAACTGTGATTGGTGAGTGTGTTCAAGGGGAACCAGGAATTGAAGTTAAGTGCTAGTACCGCTCCCTTGGAATTAAAAATTAAAAATTAAAAAGCTTTGATTTTAGGGACTTTTGGTAGTTTTGAATGGTAGCTCTATTTCCGCAGTGGCGTACTAGAATGTACTTTATTGTTACAATGATAAAGCCGATACCGATAACCATCTACGGATTGTGCTTTATCAGCAGCAACACAACTTTGTTGATTTAGAACTGTATTCAGCGGTTGCTCTGGCACGTCCTGGAAATTAACTAGCCACAAGTCTAGAGGATCAGGTAATTGAGCCAGAGACTGGTTGAGTGCCTGGGTCCCTGACTGGTAATTTTGGGTTTGTTGAGCTAACAAGAAGAAGGGGTTTAGGGGTGTGGTTCCGTCAATCTTATCTTGCTGTAATTCCAGAGCAATACTCATGAGTCTACCCGTCTGTCCATGATGGTGGTGGGCGATCGCTATCAGCACTGTTCCCTGAGATTCCTGCCGAATCGCTCTAGTGACTACATCCGGACGATGGGTTTTCTGGTAGCCCAAATTTGTAATCACACTCAGTCCGCCTAGCAAGGAAAGCAGCCAAATCAGGATGACGGTTTTCCTGCCACTCATGCTGAAGAACCTCAACATCCCTTTTGGAACCTGAGATGCAGGTTTAATGGTTGTATTCCAACTGCTGGTAAGTCCAGCACCTACCAAAACCATGACGGCGGGAAAGTAAACAAAGTTATAGCGAAACGTACTGGTGATCTCGGTACTGAAGAAATAGTCAATCCCAAAAAACAGGATAATTGCTGCCCCTACAAAGCTGACAAGAACATAGACTGCTAACTGCTGATCGCCCCGCTCCCTTAGTTGAACCTTCAATCCCTGCCAGAGCTTAGGGATTGTCCAAATCACAGCTAAAACTAATGATATGCTAGAAATGGTCACGACTAGCGGAGATTTGGCTTGTATCGGCAGCAAATAGAGCATGGTAATCCAACCTGCTACCGCTTGCGTAATTGGGTTTAACCACTCTAACCCTAAGCGATCGCTTCGATAGATCCAGTGAGTGAGCTCATTGTCAGAAACTGGTAGCAAGAAAGGTAACCAAACTAATACAGCAGCAACCGTAAGAGTAGCTACCCCAAAAATCCGTTTCCAGTGGACAGCAGAATGCCCAATCCCATGCTTTTGCCAACTTTGGACAAGGAATATGCTCACCACCAATGCTTCTGCTGCCAACGTTAGACCGAAAAAGTAATGAGTTGCGAATCCCAAGGCATTCGCCACAACCCAAGTCACACAGATTGAAAGCGGCAGTGGGATGCGATCGCGAATGGTTTGAGTTGCCCTCACCATGCAGTAGAGAGAAACAATGACCCAAAGAATCGCTAAAGTGTAGTGACGGGCTTCCTGTGCCAGATAAATTCCAAAGGGAGACACTGCCATGAACGCAGCCGAAATTTGCCCCACGACAGAAGAGCGAAATGCCATTCGTCCTAAAACAAAGGTTACCGGAATGGAGACAGTTCCCAAAAGTGCAGGTAGCGATCGCGCTGCTTGCGTTAACAATAGTCGATCCGAAGTCGGAAATAACCTCAACCAGAAATGACACAGGATGAAATATAGCGGTGGATGGTTGCTCTCGCCAAGCAAGTGATTGATAACTGCCCTCACACCCGCTTGCGGATTAGGCACAAGAGGGCTTAGCAGTTGCTCTGACGTCAGCGTCTGATCCAGCGGCACTGACAAGAAGCTGTTACCCAAGCTGAACACGATTGTAGAAAACTCATCCGTCCACAGTGGCTTTTCTGTGAGATTAGTAAAGCGCAAACCTAAACCAACTACTGTCCAAATCAATAGCAGTAGGAGATGAAGCCGGCAATGTTTAAAAGCAGCTTTCATGCCTTAAAATTTCTTTTAGTGTTATGTCAGCAAATCGCTTGAGTGCGCTTGCGAAAACATCATAAATCTATTAGAAAGTTGTAAATTTAAGCCGAAATATGAATTAACCGATTAGCTAAAATCTAGTCAGTCTCCCTGTTGGTATGTAGAACCGAAGCGCTACAAAATTACCTATCTTCTTTTTTGGCGTCCTTGGCGCCTTGGCGGTTCGTTAAATAAATATTCTTTCGGCGGTTCAGAAGTAGTCAACTTTCCAGATGATTGTACATCGAATTCTTCAGCCCAACTCGACAGTTTAGGTCCTCCCCAAGCTTGGGTGACAACATATGGCAACCGCGACTGACCTATGCGGTTAATTGCTAGCAAGTTCTTTGACTCACCAGCAAAACGGTCCTTGAGATCGTTCATTGTCAGTGCTGCTTCATAACCCGCCTCTTGCACTAACTTTTCCGCCCGCGAATCATACTTACCTGCGGGGTAGACGAAGTAGGGGATGGGAATGCCTAGCTGAGTTTCGAGTAAGCGTTTAGACTCCATAACTTCTGTCCTCAGTTGATCGTCTGGGAGTACTGTTAAATCATTTGGGTGAGTGACGCTGTGAGCCATGATTGTTACCAGAGGATTAACCGCCATCTCCCGCAGTTGATCCCAAGTCACGTGATCTCTGCCAGTGTTTTTACCGACATTTAAAGTATAAATTGCAAAAGCCGCTGGATAGTTGTACTTTTTTAGTAGTGGGAAGACATACTCATAGGCGCTTTCATATCCATCATCAAAGGTCAGCAGCACTGGTTTTTCTGGTAATGGCAGCCCAGTCCGGAGATGAGTTACTAACTGATCCACACTAATTGGGGTGACGCCACTTGACTGAAGCCGCTGTAGATGTTGTTCAAACTCCTCTTGGGTGACATCAAAGAAAACTAGTTTCTTTGGCACGATATCGTGATACATGATCACTGGAACTCTTGTCAATCTTGCCCTAGGATTGATTTCTGGCCAAGGGGTGGGATTCAAGTAGGCTGATAATTGATGCGCGATCGCCAACTTACGTTGAGCATCTCGAAGAGTAACTATCTCAGATTCGCTCCCAGAGTTGATCTGAGTCAGTTCATTAGTTATTTTCTGTGTGTTTGTGGTGTAAAGTGACGTTAGGTCGGGTTTAAGTTGTGATAAACTATTCTCGATTACCTCTGCGATTTTGATGGCATTCTCAGCACTTGGAACATCAGGGTTACTAACTGTTTGACCATCCACTTCAGATTGCGTATTAGCAACATCATCCACGATTACTTTAGGTGCAGGGTTTGCGGTAGTCTGAATCAATGTGCTTAGGCTTGGTGCTAAATTGTCGCTACTGTAAAGAATTAACTTAGCCTGCTCAATTGCCTGAATATCCTCCGGCTGGAGTTGTTCCTCTTGGGGAGTCGCGCCCTTATTGGACAAGCATTTGAGATCAACAGTACTAACAGCAATTTTTTGAATTAAGTTACAAACAACGGTGTTAGTTGCAACAACTAAAGGACGGTCTGCGATCGCCGCCACCGAGTTAGATGTGCTGCTTGTATCAGTGGTCGTGCTATTAGCATTAGGAGTGCTGCTTGTGTCAGTGGTTGTACTGTTGGCAGTGGGGGTGTTAGGGGTCAGGGTAGGAGAATCAACTGCTTGCTCTACTTGGTTACATCCTTCCAAACCAATAACTAGCAACAGTGCTGTTAATCCACAGATTTTACGCAATTTAGTTTGTAATTTTTTATACACCATCTAGTTAGGCAAGAATATAGTTAGACACCTTATAAAAACCTATTAGAATCTGTGGATTTGTTATAAAATAGTATATTATAGTTTACCAGTCCTCGTTAATCGATGCTCCCAGACTTGCTGTCATAATCATCGTGAATAGTATACTACGATTTAGGCAAAACATCATTAATCAAAGTATTGCCTAAGTATAGCAACCTGGATTGTTAAGTTAGTGTGCGATCGCCAGCAGGTTTTTTTCATCCCATATTGCGTTGCTCTCAGTTGGGTGTCATTTTTTCGGAGAGTGCGTGGATGGTTGTGGTTTGGCGAGGAATACACTAGTGCTGTAGAATAAGCTAACTATGCCACGGCGATCGCAAAAGCGTGTGTGCAGTTGTTGCAAGTCAGAGATCAGTTGTTGGAGTACCAGTATAGAAAGCGGCACACCCGATTGACTCCGTGTCAAACCGATGAGTCCAGTTAGATCTACATCTTGCTTATAGGTGAACACATAGTGTTGCACATTAACTAAGTGATAACTGGCTACTGGAGTTTAGACTAAATGGTCGAACTTAGAGGAAAAAAAAAGGAGGTCTGATTGAACACAGTCCCCCTTTTGCTAGAAGCGTCAGAGTTGAATCACCCACTCTCACCTACCAGTATGAAATTTGACAAACTTCAGGAATTTCGTCAAGAAGCATACCAACATTTAGGCAAAGCCCATGATGCGACTTTTGAACTGACAGATGCCATATTCACGACCCGTAATGCTTACAGTTTGGCAGATTTATCACTATCTCCGTTTTTTCGACGCAAGGCGCACGATTATCATTATCTTTAACAGTTTGTTTGAGTATTTTAGCTGATTGACAAAAGTGCAATCATCTTAACCTCTCACGGATGCCCCTTGGATGACCAAATTTTGAACCATAGCGTGACCAAAATTTAACGTAATTTCAAGGTTTTGAGTGTGACTTAAAGGAATTGGGTTTACTGATCGGCCAAGTTATCGTTCCAGTGACATTCTTGTATAAAGTCGTTTTCAAAGCTTATCGCAGAGAGCGCGATCGCTTTCGTTCACGTTTGGGTTACTCTTAAGATAATCCCGTACTTCGTTGCAACCTTGCTTCAGTAATTCGCTGAGATTCCTACTCCAAAGCCAAGCTTGCTGGCGATCATAACCATTCCAGGCAGAAATTTTCTGCCCATCATTGCTGAAGCTGACTTTCTTACCACTTAAACTGTTCCGCCCAAAGCTTTTCAGCAATTTCCCGTCACGGCTCCAAATTTTCACTGCACTATATATACTATTATTATCAGCTGAAGCAAGTATCTGACCATCTGGGCTGAAACTGACACTTTCAACACTGGCACTGTGCCCTGGCAAAATTTTATAATCCTTATCATTATTAAGATTCTGAAGAATAACAGTGCTGTCACTGCTACCTGAAGCAATCCATTGACTATCAGGGCTGAAACTTACATCCCGAACCGCACTTTTATGCCTTTCAAATGTTTTACGAAGCTCACCCTGTTGGTTCCAAATCTTCACAGTTTTATCGTCGCTAGCGGAGGCAATAAGCTGCTCGTCAAAGCTAAAACGGACACGATTAACTTTATCTGTATGCCCTTTCAAAACCTGAATCTGAGTGCCGTCAAGCCTCCAAAATCTCACCGTTTTGTCATTGCTGGCGGAAGCAATAAGCTGACCTTTGGGACTAAAACTGACACTATTGATACGATCTCGATGTCCTTTTAAGGTAGCAAAGCTCTCACCCTTGCTGTTCCAGAGTTTTACTATATCTTCAACACCAGAAACAGCAACTGTCCTGTCATCAGCACTGAAGCTGATGCCTTCAACTCGATTGCTATGTCCTTTAAGAGTTAGAACTAGCTTGCCGTCCTTATTCCAAAGTTTTACAATATTATCTTTATCTACAGTGCAAAGAGTTTGACCATTGGGGTTGAAACTTACTAGAGTAATTTCACTATTATGTCCTTTAAGGTTTTGAATTAGCGTCCCATCACTGTTCCAAAGATTTACTGTATTATTTTTACTTACAGAAGCAATTAGTCTTCCGTCTTTACTGACACTGATTTTAGGAGCCTCATTAACTTCATTCTTTATAGTTGTAATCAGCTTCCCTGCTCGACTCCAAAGTCTAACACTATTTCCATTAATAGAAGCTATAGTCTGACTATTAGGGCTGAAACTAATGCTAGGTGTATCATCATTCCCTGTCATATTTGTGATAAATTTACCGTCGCTACTCCAAAGTTTCACTACATTCCGATTAACAGAAACAAGCAGCTTGCTGTCAGGACTGAAACTAATATCACATTTACCGAAGTTATTTTCGTCTAAAGTATTGATGAATGTACTATTACGTTTCCAGAGTTTTATTGTATGATCAGTGCCAGTTGTGGCAATTATCTGACTATTGGGGCTGAAAGTTATGTTGTTAACTTGTCCGTCATACCGTTTGAGGACTTGAACAACTTTCCCATTTCGACCCCAGAGTTTGACTTCGTTGTAATCACTAGGGACAAATAACATCTGGCTGTCGGGGCTAAATATTATTTGTTTTTTCAAGGGTTCTCCCCATGTGTCTGATTGATCGCTGGAATTTTTAAAAGTTTGAATTAGCTTACCTTCCCGGTCCCATAGTTTTACTGTTTTATCCCTACTAACAGTAACAATAAGCTGACTGTCTGGGCTAAAAATTATCTCCGTAATGCGTTCTGTGTGACCTTGCAAGGTTTGAATTAACTTGCCTTCACGATTCCACAGTTTTACAGTATTGTCTAAACTGGCGGTGGAGAGAAGCTTACTATTAGGGCTAAAAACTACCTCAGTAATACGAGCGTGATGACCTTGCAGCGTTTCTATTAATTTGCCATCAGATTTCCACAGCTTTACTGTATTATCTCTATTTATAGTGGCAAAAAGCTGACCATCAGAGCTAAAATCGTGAAATGAGGTATTTTCATTGAAAGTTTTAACTAAACTCCCGTTACTGTTCCAAAGTTTTGTAGTCGTATCAGTACCAATTGAAGCCATAATCTGACTATCAGGACTAAAACTTATACTATCAATATTATCTGAAAGTTCAATATCGTCTGAAACTTTAATTGTTTTAGCTGAACTACCGTTGTAACTCCAAAACTTCAATGTGTCTTGAGAAACTGATACTGGCAAATTGTCAGAGATAAAACCTACAATCTTGCTTTGAGTACTGCTATCATTTGGAATTTTAAAGTTTTGATTATCCAGGCTCTGAAGTTTGATAACATTGTCATCACTAGCAAAAGCGACATTCTTGCCATCAGGGCTGAAACTAGCACTTTTTAAGCTGGGGATTCGCAAGTATTTTAAATTTTCAATTATAATACCTTCAATTTTACAGAGATGCACAATTCCATCTGAATCATAAGCAATAAGTAACTTACCATTAGAACTAAAATTGGCGAAATTTGGTGTGCCAATGGTAATATCATTACTAGTTTTAAGAAGATTGCCATCAAGACTCCAAAATCTCAGGGTATTATCATTGCTAACTACCATCAACATCTCGCCATTAGAACTAAACATCAGGCTTAAGATATTAGCGGGGCTTTTTATGGTTTTGAGTTCTTTGCCTTCTATGTTCCAGAGTTTAATAGTGCCATCCTCGCTAGCGGAGGCAATCATTTGACTATTGGGACTGAAATTAACAATATTAACATCAGATTCATGCCCTTGTAAAGTGGCTATTGGAGTACCAACGAGACTCCAAAGCTTTACTGTTTTGTCCTGGCTGGCCGAAGCAATTTTCTTTCCGTCAGGGCTAAATTTAAGGTCTTTTACCCAATCTGTATGTCCTTCTAAAGTTCCAATTTGAGTACCATCAAGATTCCAGAGAACAATTTTTTTATCTTTACTGCCAGAGGCAACAATTTTACCATCGGGGCTAAAAGCAACACTAGTTATGCCATCACTATGCCCCCCTTTTAAAGTTTTTATTTCCTTACCATTGCGACTCCATAGTTTCACAGTTTTATCTTCACTACTGCTGGCAATTAGTTCACCATTAGAACTAAAACTAATATCTGTGACAGTATTAGTATGCCCTTCTAAACGATTACGCTCTTTTACACCATAAACTACTTCTTGTAATCTAGATATTACTTGATTCTGAGTATTCGCTGTCACTCCAAATCCGTGTTCCAGTTTTTCTCCAGCACTTAAACCTTCTTTCAACGCCTCCAACTCTTTTCCTGAAGCAAAAAGAGATTCTGAAGCGGCGCTAATTTCTCTTAACTCTGCTAACTCTGCATTAGTTTCATCAATTTTTGCTGTTATTCCAAATACTCCTGCCAGGACAGCAAGAAATGCCATGACAATTCCTCCTCCAAGCGCCAGTTTTAATTGCCGTTTTAGTACCCGATTTAACTCGGCTTCACTACGCCTTCTTTGTTCTCTTTCTTTTTCTAGTTCTTCAATGAGTTCATTATTTTTTTGCTGACGAACGAAATTAGCAAGATAATCATGAACGAGTTGATAAAGATTCTCTGGTGAACTAGGTAACAGTAAGACTAATCCAGATTTTACAAAAATTTCTAGTACTAAATTTAGATGGTTAGTATCTATTAATAATTCTTGTAATCCATTTTTTATATCGTCGCGAGTTCTCAGAGGACGGGTGCTATTTTCATCTGTTAATAGCCACAATACGAGTTCAGCTAGCGGCTGGTTTTCTGTACCGCAATCTTTAATAACTTCTTCTAAAAATCTAGCTACTAACGCTGATTTTGGACCTTTTTCTTGATATTGTGCTAGTGTAGTGATGTTCTCAGCTTGTAATTGCGCACCTACAATTTGTAACTCTACTGGACGTACTTCATTAACTTTTCCCGCTAAATCTTTGACTAATTCGTCGATTAAAGCAGGCTCTAAATAAAACTGAGTTTTCTCTGTTAAACTTTGAATAACTAGTTTAGCTTCCTCCGGTTTAAAGTTACCTAAATAAAAGAGAATGTTTTTATCTAAAATATTATTATTAATAACTTCTAGGTTGGAAAAGCGTGTGCATTCCAATAAATAATGGAGATAATCTTCTCTAAGAGAGAGAATAACTTTTACATAAGGAACATCTAAGCATTTTAGCAGAAAATCATAAAAATCTTTTCTTTTGACGGGATCTTTGCAAATAAAGAAAAACTCTTCAAATTGATCAAATATTAAAATAGTTAAAAAATTATAATCCGCATTTATTCGTAACTGGTTAAGAATCTTTTCTGTTGAATTAAAACAAATTTCTGACTTGTTATCGTTTGTTTCTTCAGGTTGCCTAATAGGCTTCAAAAGTCTTTTTTGAATGTTGACAAGTTCATTCGCTAAACACTTACCTAGTTCGTCATTCCAATCTGCATAAACTTGCTGTAAAACCGTTAAGACATTACGGGCATGTCCATAATGATTTGGATAATGCTACCTCAGCCAAAAAACCATAAGTTCGTGCTTGTCTGAATGGATCAGGATAGATTTGATAGAGGGATAAGGCTTTTTTCGCCACTATTTCTAGTTCACCCCAAAGTTTTAGCCGATGCAGTATTTCAGCTAAAAAATTAATAAATTTAGCTGCTAAATCAGGACGGTCTGCTTGTTCAAAAACTTCTATACCCTGCCGAAAATATTCTTTGGCACGATCGCAGGCTTGCTGATGCTCTGTTCGATGTCGTATCGCATAGTTACGCCACCACAGCCCAAGGTGTAACAATACAACTCCACAACGCTCTTGGTTATGGGTTTGCTGCCATAGAGCTAAACTCTGCTCGTAATGTTGCCGGGAATCTACTTGAGAATTATTTACTACTCGAGCCAAAACAAATTCTAGACCAGCTTCTAACTCCGGGTTCAACTTCACCCCCTGGTTTTGTAATTCTTGGCGAGCTGACTTTAGTTCAGCGTGACGCGGTGAACCCTGTTCAAGATTGAGTGCAGCATTATCTAAAAATACATTTTCACGAGAATTTAAAACTTGAGTAAACACCCCATCAACAGTTCGTTCGATCAGTTGAATTAACTCCTCAGTAGAACTCTTAAAATCTACAGTCGTCGCCCAACTGTGGAAATCTGGAACCAACCGAATCAGCTTTTGTAAGAGTTCATCTGTCACCCAAAGCACTAGAGGACAGGTAAACTTGCGAAACTCTTCTCTGATCTGATTTGTCGCCATCAGAACTTGGTCAATGTCGCGTACTGACTCCAGACCAAATATCATTAGTGCATCAGGTTGTTCTTCATCAAGTTCTTTCGCAATCCTGGTATAAAGGGTTTGAACAGACTGTTCAAGCATCAGTTCGCGAATTGCAATCGGACATTGCTCCCTTAACTGTTGCACGATTTGATCCCGCAAAGTCCTGTAGTTGGAAATCGCTAAGATTAAGGAAAACTCCCCCTGAAACCGAGTAATTCCCCGAATTAGGGTTTTCAAAGAATCTTCATTAATCCACATTACTTCTTGCTGATGCAGTCCAGTCATAACTGCAACTCCTTTGCCTCCGCTAAAATTGGGTTAATATCAAACCAACTCTCCTCAGTATTCCGATACTCAAAAACAAACAAACTCCGCAATAAGGTTTGGTACTCCTCTTCGCCTCTGACAGTTTTTTGTTGCATTACCTGCCAGAGCAAATTCCACTCTTCTGGTGTGACAGCTTTGCTCAGTTCACTGCGACGCTGGCTAATTACCCGCTCTACTAGCTCACGGGAGAAAGGCGGATCGTCTTTTTTCAGGCAGCTATTAAGCAACACTAGCAAGTTTCGCACATGACCACCGCTGACCTGGCACAGGCGATCCAAAGTTGAAAGTGTGTCAAACACTTCTGAAATTAAGGTGAGTCGTTTCTCAGGTTCTAGATTGGGAAACGCTCTTGCCAGCACCATCTGTCGCAGCAAAGCAATTCCTTCTTCGCAAGGGCTGCCATCTCGTTCCTGCACCCGAACCATCGGCAACAGTTGAGGATCTGAGCCAAAGCGATTGGTCAAGTTTTCTTTATCGTTAGAGAAAGCTAAAATCAGGGGTACGGTATAGACAACATGGCACTTAAGTTTGTTAAGTTGTTCTCCTCGGTCTACAAAAAGGTACTCAGGTTGAGTTCGCCCTGACGGTCTTTGCCTGTTGTCAATCCTATCGAGATTGTCAATAATTATGACAAGTCCTGCTTTTCCTTGCTGCTTGAGATACTTTTGTGCAGGTATAATTAGCTCCTGATTAATTGCTTCTAAGATATTGTTAACTCGTGGCTCCAGATGCTGTCGCAAGAGAGAACGAATATCTTTACTATCCTTAGCTTTGGTAGTAATCTCACCAATACCCACTGCCAAAGAAAATTTTCCTTGTTCGGTATGCATCCCAATATCACCCACACCAGGAACTTTAGCTTTAACCCCTGTTACCTCTGAGTTTAAAAGATTAACAGTTTCCTGAAGTAACCTCTGGAAACGAGTTGGTTGAAGTTTGATTTGAGCCGCTTCAAAACTTTGACTTACCTGACGAGCGATCGCCAGTAGAATATCGCTAATATCCACATCCGCCATATCTAAGTCTTGAGAGGACTCAAAGTATACTAGGTGAAAGCCCTTCTGTTCTAACTCGGTTTTCAGTCGCGATAACTCTGTTGACTTACCACAACCGATGTGACCAGTAAAAAGCTGACAAGTAGGTTCATCCTCAGAGAAGATAATGGTACGTCTCAATTCTTTAATAAGATTATTGCCTCGTACTGCCGAAAAATCGATGTAGTACTGCCGATCTTCAGGTTGACCCAGGTCTAGAGTTCTACTGGGATTGGATACTCTAAAGAATTTCTGGAAATCTAATACCATCAAACCTCACTAATGCACCCTAATTAACTTTCATTAAAGCCATAGTCTAATTTTTTTTTATCTATATAAATTCTACTAACCCTAATACTACTTAGGATAGGCGTAAATCTTGAGATAAAAAGCAGAAATAGAGGCTATAAAAGCTTATTATATATCAATACGGTTCAATTAAGAAGACTTGCTTGTTGGGTTTCGTCTCTCAACCCAACCTACGCAGTTTCATTTTTTGGGCTTAACTGAACCGTATTGGGTTTTAAGGCAGAAGGCAGGACTGGAGTTTAGACTAAATGCAAGCGATCGGAAGATAACGGCGACAGACTTACGGAGCCAAAAAATTACACACAGTACTTTTACTAGGAATTGGATTAAAATAGATTCTACCAAATT
>CAZZYE010000024.1:0-21314 GCA_964658145.1 uncultured Stigonema sp. | reverse complement strand
GCAATGCCCACCCTACGAAATCAATTCGATACGGATTTACGCAATTCAGTACTAAGAGCCAGTACTGTGATTCAGTTCGCGTGGTTTAAGTAGGAGTTAGGCAGATGTCAGATACTGTAATCCGAGTGGAGAACTTAGCGAAGAAGTACGTCCTTGGACACCAAGAAGAGGGGAGTATTCGTTACAAGACATTTCGTGGAGCAATGACCAATGCCACAAAATCCCTTGTAGGTGCGCTTAACCTCCGTGCTAAGAAGGAAGCAAGACCAAGCAGAGAGGAGTTTTGGGCACTAAAGGATGTGTCGTTTGAGATTAAGCAAGGTGACAAAGTTGGCTTTATTGGACGTAATGGAGCAGGGAAGTCAACGCTACTGAAAATTCTTAGCCGAATTACAGAACCAACAAGGGGAACGGTACGAATTCGGGGACGAGTCGCCAGTTTATTGGAAGTTGGGACAGGTTTTCACCCAGAGCTGACTGGCAGGGAAAATGTTTTTCTCAATGGTGCGATTCTAGGGATGAGTAAGGCGGAGATTGAACGCAAGTTTGATGAAATTGTCGCGTTTGCAGAAATTGAAAAGTTTTTAGATACGCCAGTCAAGCGCTATTCCTCTGGTATGTATGTACGTTTGGCTTTTGCGGTTGCTGCTCACTTGGAGCCAGAAATTTTAATTGTAGATGAGGTACTGGCAGTTGGGGATGCTACTTTCCAGAAGAAGTGCTTGGGTAAAATGGGAGAGGTTGCAGAAGGTGGTCGAACTGTATTGTTCGTTAGCCACAACATGCAAGCAATTAGGCGGTTGTGTTCTCAGGCAATTTACTTGGATCAGGGAGTCAGCAAGAAGGTTAACAGTATTGAAGATGCAATTCAACGCTATTCTCATCAATCATCTACGTCTGAGTTTGATATCGACCTAGATTCTATGCGTAGAAACGACGAATTTGGAAAAAAAGCACGGTTGATTCGTCTTCGATTAGCTCCAGACAAAAGTTTCAGCTATGGGGAACCTCTAGAGTTGATATTTACTGTGCAGTGTTTTAAGAAAGTATCTAATCTAGCTATTGGAATTGGTTTTGACACATTGGATGGAAACAGAGTTATGACGCTTGACTCTGACCACGCTCAAGCTTCTTTAGAAATGCCAACTGGTATTCATGAAATCCATCTTTGTTTAGATAGAAATCCACTGCATCCAAGTATTTATTCAGTTGCTCCAGCACTACATTCAAACACTTATCCTTTGGATGCTATTTCTAGACCATTAACTTGGGAAGTCAGTTCAGGTCCTACTGATTTGGTTGCAGATAGAGGTTATGGTGGTTGCCGTCTCCCTATTAAAGTATTTGTCTCAAGTTTTTCGTATTAATCTGTTGATGGTATTTTGATAAAATGAAAATTGCAATTTGGCATAATCTACCCAGCGGAGGCGGTAAAAGAGCTCTCTATTATCATGTAAAAGGGTTGTTAGAGCAAGGTCATACTTTAGAATGCTGGTGTCCTCCAACAATAGATCAAACCTATTTACCTCTGAGCAACTTAATCAAAGAAAATATAGTGCCACTTGATCAACCTATAGAAAGGGCTGATTTTGTTGGACGTATCTTTAATCCTTATCAGAAAATTGTTGATAGCATCAATGCAATGCATCGTCACTGTCAGCAGTGTGCTAATGAAATTAATCATGGTGGTTATGATGTACTTCTTGCGAATTCCTGTAAGTTTTTTCATGTACCTGTAATTGGTCAGTATATCAAAATACCGAAAGCAGTTTATCTAGGAGAACCCTATCGACTCTTATATGAGGCATTGCCTAAATTGCCTTGGTTAGCTTTACCTCCTCCCACTAGAGCTTGGTGGTCTTCACCTAGATATTTACGCAGGTTCTTAAAGAACCTTATTGAAGTACAGGGATTAAGAGTTCAAGCTCGCGAAGAGTTACGAAATGCCCAAGCATTCAATTTAATTCTTGTTAATTCTCTTTTTAGTCGTGAGAGTGTTCAGAGGGCCTATGGCTTAGACTCCAAAGTCTGTTATTTAGGTATTGATAGCGATATGTTTAAACCGTTGAATCTCCCTCGGCAGAACACTGTTGTCGGTCTTGGTTCAATCTATATGACAAAAGGTCTTGAACGAGCAGTTCACGCTATTGCAACAATGGAGAAGGATGAAAGACCTTCTCTATTATGGATTGGAAATTTTTCGGACACAAATTATCAGAATGAAATTGAAAAGCTTGCTCTTTCCCTAGGGGTTAAGTTTATTCCTATTTTCAAAATTCCCGATCAAGAGGTTATCAAACTACTAAACCAAGCTTCATTGATGATTTACACGCCAGTACTAGAGCCATTTGGTCTTGCTCCGCTCGAAGCTAACGCCTGCGAAACGCCTGTTGTGGCGATCGCAGAAGGTGGAGTCAGAGAAAGCATCAAAGACGGAATCAACGGTTTTTTAATCAATGGAAATGACCCAGTTGAGATGGGTAGGGTAATTTCAAGGCTTCTGAATGATAAAGAGTTAGCCTATCGAATGGGTAAACAAGCCAGAAGTTATGTTTTAGAGCAATGGAGTTTGGATAGTGCGATTGAACGAATTGAAGCATATCTCCTTAATTTGACAAAAGAAGAAAAGATTAAACAGCCCATTTTGGCTTTGCATTAAAGGCAAGAAATTCAGTTAAATCAGGTGCTTACCAAACTTGGCTCAAGCAGAACTATGGAGACAGACAAGCAGCGCTCTCACCAAGAGCGAGACCCTGAACCATCTGAGGAGTTACCATGAAGGGCATTATTCTAGCTGGCGGTTCTGGTACACGGTTGTACCCTTTGACCCAAGTGGTGAGTAAACAACTAATGCCTATTTACGATAAGCCGATGATCTACTACCCCTTGTCCACTTTGATGTTGGCTGGGATTCGTGAGATCCTCATCATCTCTACACCTACCCATTTGCAACTATTTCAGCAACTTTTGCAGGATGGTAGCCAGTGGGGTCTAAAGTTTAGCTATGTTGAGCAACCGCGACCAGAAGGCTTGGCACAAGCTTTCATCTTGGGCAGAAATTTTATCGCTAACGACCCTGTATGCCTAATTTTGGGTGATAATCTCTTCTATGGGCATGGTCTGGTTGAGATAGTGACTTGCGCCGCCCAGTTGCGTGAGGGCGCACTCATCTTCGGTTATCGGGTAGCTTCACCTCAGCATTATGGAGTGGTTGAATTTAGTGAAACAGGGCAGGTAGTGAGTTTAGAGGAAAAGCCGAGCATTCCCAAGTCTAATTATGCTGTGCCGGGTATTTATTTCTACGATGCTCAGGTTTGTGAAATTGCCGCCACTCTCAAACCCTCAGCCCGTAATGAACTAGAAATTACTGACTTGAGTCAGGTTTATCTGCGTCGAGGTCAACTGAAAGTTGAGATTTTAGGTCGAGGCTATGCTTGGTTGGATACAGGTACCCATGAATCCCTTCACCAAGCGGCTAGCTTTATTCAAACGTTGGAACAAAGACAGGGCTTCAAAATAGCTTGTATCGAAGAAATCGCCTACAACCAAGGATATATTGATGCGGATCAACTCTATCAACTTGCTAAACCATTGGCTAAAAGTAGCTATGGGCGTTACCTCATAGAGATCATCAATAGTGATATCCATCGGGTTGCATCAGCGAATGGTCTTAAGCAGAACTTGGCAGAAATTGAGAGGGTAGTACGGTGAAGGTTATACAGACAGAAATTCCCGATGTAGTGGTGATTGAACCGCGAATTTTTGAAGATGAGCGCGGCTTTTTCTATGAAAGTTACAATGAGCGAGTTTTGCGAGACAAGGCAAATATAACGCAGCCCTTTATGCAAGACAATCATTCTCGCTCAGCTAAGAATGTACTACGTGGTCTGCATTATCAAATCAAGCAACCTCAAGGCAAGTTGGTGAGAGTTGTGGTTGGTGAAGTATTTGATGTAGTTGTGGACTTGAGGGCTAGTTCTAAGTTCTTCGGTCAATGGGTCGGTGTTGATTTGAATGCTAAGAACAAGCAGCAACTGTGGATACCTAAGGGCTTTGCTCATGGTTTCTTAGTACTCTCAGAATATGCTGAGGTGCTGTACAAAACTACAGACTACTACGCGCCAGAGCATGAACGTAGCCTCTTGTGGAGCGACCCAGATTTGGCGATCGCTTGGCCAATTGAAGTAGAACCCATTATCTCTGTTAAAGATCGGGCGGCTCAGCCTCTTTCAGTCGCTGAGGTGTTTGCATGATCGGAATACTACTCACAGGTATCACTGGTCAGGTGGGTTGGGAACTGCATTGATACCGAACTTAAAACTATTTCTATACTTCAGCAAATAACGGAAAAATGAAGATAGCCCAATTTTTGCCTCAAATTCCTAGATTTCAAAACATCCTAGTTCCAACTATTGACCCTGTTCCCGAAGGAATTCATAGACCATTTTGGTCGGTCATGATTACAACCTACAAGCGGACAGAATATTTAGCACAGGCTCTTAGAAGTGTTCTTGAGCAGGGACTGGAACCTGATGAAATGCAGATAGAGGTCGTAGATGATTGCTCTCCAACGGAAAATCTTAAAGCAGTTGAAGCCATTGTTAGAGAAGTTGGTCAGGGTAGAGTTTCTTTCTACAGTCAACCCAAAAATGTCGGTATTTTTGCCAACTGGAACACTTGCATTGCTCGTGCTCGTGGTCATTGGGTTCATATATTAAGTGATGATGACTTGACTATGCCAGGTTTTTATCAAGTCTACCGTCACTCCATAGAAACTTATAAATGCTTGGTAGTGCTAGGACAGTCTATATATATTGATGAAAAGAATCAGTGGATCGGTGTATCAACTCCTCTCCAGGACTCTGATGGTTTACTGAATAATGCTCAGTGGGTGCTTTCAAGAGGAAACCTAATTCATACGCCAGGGATCGTTGTAGCTCGTGAAGCATATGAAAAGTTGGGAGGATATACTACTACTCTTGTGTTCGCACCTGATTGGGAAATGTGGACACGATTGGCAGCATCTGTCAAATTAGCTTATGTGAACAGACCTTATGCTTTATTCCGGCATCATTCCCGATCGGAAACAAGTAGACTGGTGCTTACAGGAACTTCTGTCACTGACTCTTTAGCAGCATCGAATATAATACAATCTCGATTCAGTGAACCTAAAATTAGAAGAGAAATTCAATGCTTTATAAAGCATTGGCTAAGTGCGCGAAGTTATTCTTTGAGTTACGAACTAGTTCATGATGGATACTATCAGTCAGCTCTATTACATGCAATTTGGGTATTGCGGTTAACTCCATCATTTTCCTCATTTAAAAATATCTTTAGCATATTATTTAGAATAGTGAAATCTCTTTTGATAAAGATTATTGCTGCTCCCTCATTACAGAATTAATTCAACCGTGAGAGGATGGAGAAAAAGGGTTTTGTCCGATTACTAAAGCGCTGGTTGTAGAACGAAAGTTTGGCTAGATCAATTGATTGGTGTGGGTGTTATTTTCTTATATCACATCTTGCACCAGTTGCAATAACGCTATTTTTGTAGCATCGCCCACCATTGACTGATCGGGTTTATTTTCGCGTTGGTGGGCAGTGCCCACCCTACCCTTATTGATGAGAATGGTGCAAGATATCAGTTATCAAACTATGATGAAAATTGCCTTTATTAGCTACGAGTATCCTCCAGATACTGCGTGTGGGGGTATTGCAACTTATGTTTACCAAGCATCGCGATTGCTGCAAAAAAGAGGTCATCATGTAGAGGTATTCACAAGCAGCCCTTACCGATGTGGTACTGAAATTCAAGACGGTATATTAATTCATCGAGTTAATGAGACTGATCGACAAGAATTTTCTAAGTGGATCGGCAAGCTTTTTGCCGATCAACATGCTCTAACCCAATTTGACGTACTTGAAGCACCTGAGTATAACGCCGAAGCACGAGAGGCAATTCGGCTTGTTCCTGACATTCCATTAGTAGTGAAACTTCACACCCCTTCATTTTTGATCGCTAAACTTTCTACAAGTGAGCTATCGCTTTTGCGGAAAGCTCGCCTTTACATATATGCACTACGTAAAGGGGTTAGGTCTAATTTTGGCTGGAAATATGATCCAAACAATGATATTGAACGTCTACATACGTTGGATGCAGATGAAATTGTAGCACCCTCTCAATCTTTGGGTAAAAAACTAGTCGAAGCTTGGGGATTAGATGCAAAGAAAATATCCTACGTACCAAATCCATACGTACCATCAGAGGAATTGTTAAAAATTCCGGTTGAAACACATACAAATATAGTTACTTTTCTAGGAAGACTGGAAATACGTAAGGGCATCCTAGATATCGCGCGAGCAATCCCATTGATCTTAAGGCAATATCCCAAAGCTAAATTCCGCTTTGTTGGTCAACCTCTACATTCTCCTCACCGAAACTTAGATATGCAGCAATATTTGGAACACAAGTTGCGGCATTACAGCGATTCATTAGAATTTACTGGCTTAATAGGTTCCGAAAGAGTTCCAGATATACTGGCTAATACTGATATTTGTGTTTTCCCTAGCCTCTGGGAAAATTTTCCAAATGTATGTCTAGAATCTATGGCAGCAGCCCGTGGAGTGATTGGTAGTAGTGCGGGTGGTATGGCTGAGATGCTTGATGATGGTAGGCGAGGAAAGCTAGTACCACCTCGCAGCCCCAAAAAAATTGTTCAAGCAGCGATCGAGTTACTAGAAAACCCGGAATTACGTATCAAGCTAGGTGAATTAGCACGTGAACGAGTGCTGAACGAATACAACACAGAGCGAATAGGTGCTTTACAAGAAGCTAGCTATACTCGTGCAATTAAGCAAAGACAGGCTGAAGGAGCTAGATGTTAAACTCCTACAATTAGCTCAGAAAAGGTAGTTAAAGAGAATGTCATTAGAGCAAAATATAATGAGTGCAACACATGATATTGCTATTGTTATTTGTACATATAATCCTGAAGAAAGATTATTTGCAAGAACACTAAAGGCAGTAGAGCAACTAGAGATTCCTAAATCTTTAACAGTTGAATGTGTAATTGTAGATAATAATAGTTCCACACCTCTAATTCAACTTTCTTATGTTAAAGATTTTTTAGAAAGTTGCAGTTGGGCTAAAGTTATTACAGAATCAAAGCAGGGCTTAAGTTATGCAAGAATTACTGGTTTTAAATCAACTACATCTCCTATTATTATTCTTTTTGATGATGATAATGAACCAGATAAAAATTATCTAAAAGCTGCTGTAGATTGTTTGAATCAATATCATTGCTTGGCTGCTTTGGGACCTGGCAAGGTAAACGTAGAATTTATTGATCCAGTTTCAGATTGGGTAGATAAGAATTTAAGAGGACATTTTCAGGAAAAATTTTTCCAGCATACACAGTATGGATGTGTCATGGAAAACTGGATGGATTTCTATCCTTTAGGTACAGGACTAGTAGTGAAAAGAGAAGCCCTTGAAAAATATTGTCAAGAATTTGCAGCTGGTAGGTTAGCTTCTTCAGATAGAAAAGGAAGCAGTTTATCCAGTGGTGGTGATCTACAAATTGTCTGGGAAGCAGTCAAAATGGGTTTTGCTGCGGGTAGCTCACCAGAGCTTCAAATTACACATTTAGTTCCAGGTAAACGTTCAAACTTGAAGTATGTCATGCGATTATCGTTTGGTGCAACTTCTAGCTATGTGCAAGCAATAATTGAGTCTTTTCCATCAGAAAAAGAAAAGTCATTAGAGACAATTCCATCAAACATAATAATCTTTTTAAAGATGATTATAGTCATCCTGACTCGTATTTTTAAATCTAAAAATACGCTTTCTCCAGTTGTATTATCAAAGCTGCTTCTAATTGATTTAGCAAAATATACAGGTGAGGTAGTTGGGACATTACGAGCTGCAAAATATACTGATTGGCATTGGATATATAATATTGTGAAATTGCTGAAGCTTGATTAAAGGATACTATACAGTTAGGAATTTATAAGTCTTATGTCTGATTATAATGTGAAAACTCCAGTAGCTTTTATCATCTTCAAAAGACCATATACTACTGAAAAAGTATTTGAAGCAATTCGCCAAGCCAAACCACCAAAACTTTTGGTAATTGCAGATGGACCACATAAAGATCGTCTTGGTGAGGCAGAAAAGTGTGAAGCTGCTCGTGCAATTATTAAGCAAGTTGATTGGGATTGTGAAGTTATCAAGAACTATTCTGATACTAATTTGGGCTGTGCAAAACGAGTTGCTAGTGGTCTAGATTGGGTATTCAGCAATGTTGAGGAGGCAATTATTTTAGAGGATGATTGTATACCTCATCCTACATTTTTCCGGTTTTGTGAAGAATTACTTGAAAAATATAGATACGATACCAGAATTGCCTCAATTTCTGGGCAGAATGTTCAGTTTGGGCAAAAAAGACGAACTGATTACAGTTACTACTTTTCTATCTACAACCATTGCTGGGGTTGGGCAAGTTGGAGAAGAGCTTGGCAGTGCTATGACTTTAACATCAAGTTATGGAAGGAGATTCAAGGCGGAGATTTTCTGAACGACATCTTCAAAAACCACAGCGCAGTCAGGTATTGGAGTAATATTTTTCAGTCTGTTTATGATAATCCTTCAGGCATGACTTGGGATTACCAATGGACGTTTGCCTGCTGGATACAGAGTAGCTTGGGCATTATCTCGAATGTGAATTTAATTTCTAATGTTGGCTTCGGCTCAGACTCGACTCATTTCACTTCGAGTCAAAAAAATCCATACAACAATTTGCCTACACAGGCAATGGACTTTCCTCTCAAGCATCCACCTTTCGTCATTCGTGATACAAGGGCAGATGAATTTACACAAAGAACTTTATTTAGGGAGAGTAAACTACAAATATTGAAACAGGAACTCAAGGAATTATTGAAAACTTAAATAGTATTTACTGAAATTTAGCCCCTTTGGAAAATTTTCATGACTATCTTACCTGTAAATATTTCTAGTAGTCTCAATAAAAACCTTAACTTTTTATGTAGGCAGCTAGAATTCGTCGCAGTTTTTATATTGTTTATATGCTTGTTTGACATTGATCTTGATGATTTTACAAAGATTTTTAATATAGCAAGCTATGGAATTTTATTATGTTTACTGGTTTTGCGGTGGAAGCGATGCGTTTATGTCGCTACTAGAGATATATCTCTGCTCTTGCTAGTTGGGATCGTAATCATTTCGTATTTATGGTCTGCTTCACCAGAAGATACTCTAGTCGAATCTAAAAGTTATGTGCGTTCAGTCTTGATAGGAGTGTACTTAGCTGCCCAATTTAACCCTAAGCAACTAATGCAACTATTAACTGCAATGTTTGGCATAACATTAGTTATGAATTGGGTGTACATTAGCTTTGCAATAGCTACCCATCAAGATTATCGTGTTATTGCTTTTACAAACAATGAGCCATCGTGGATAGGCATGTTGACACACAAGCAATATCTGGGTCGGATGATGCTGCACGCTTCCATACTCTTTTTGCTAGGTGCTTTAACCAACAAGAGGTGGCGAAAGATAATGTTGTTGGGACTTGGCTTTTCCGGAGTACTGCTATATCGCGCCAGAAGTAAAACATCATGGGCTGGTTTTCTTATTGCATTGAGTCTATTACCTATTTTAAAATTTGCAAAATATAACTACAAATTTAGGACAATTTTATATATCATTGGAGTAGTAATAGTTGGTAGTATTTTAGTAGTAACTTTTAGTAATTTAGAAACTATACTAGTTGATATTTTCCATAAGCCTCCTGATTTTAGTGGACGTTTTGAAATTTGGCAGCCTGCTATTGAAAGTGCTTTAAAGCGACCTTGGCTAGGCTATGGTTATTCTGGTTTTTGGACTTCCAGTGAAAGTCACCCGATTATTATTGGTACATGGGCACGATCTTCAGGTAATGTTCGTTTTCACTCCCATAATGGTTTTATTGACGTTATATTGCAGATAGGTTTTATCGGATTCTCATTATTCGTTTTTAATTTTTTAGCGACACTTAAGCGAGTAATTAACCTAATACATTTTACCTACAGTATAGAAAGTTTTTGGATGCTAGAGTTTATGATTATTGCCTTTTTACAACAATTAACTGAGACTTTAGCATTAATGTCAACAAGTACAATGTGTTCGATTTATATAGCAATAGTATTATCAACAATACTTTGGGAATATCGACTTAAAAAATTAAATTATCAATAAGAAATATTGAAGATAAAAATAATTTTTATGGTGAGCAAATTTTTGGGATATATAATCTGAGTGATGTAAATGAAGATTCTGCTGATTAGTACTTCTGATGTGAGTGGTGGGGCGGCCCGTGCTGCTTATCGCTTGCACAAAGGGTTAAATGATATCGGTGCCAGATCGCAAGTCTTGGTACAAGAAAAATTAAGTGATGACAACACGGTGCAAGCACCTGAAATTAAAGTATTTCAAGGCATAGCCAGAGCAAAGCAGACTTTCGATGCCTTGCCATTAAAGCTTTATAATCAGCGTCAAAAAACCAACTTTTCTATTCAGTGGTTACCAGACACAGTTGTTTCCAGGGTTAATCAAATTGCTCCAGATATCATTAATCTGCATTATACAAATACAGCATTTATGCAGATAGAAACAATTGCCAAGCTTAAGCGCCCTGTGGTTTGGACTCTCCATGATATGTGGGGGTTTACAGGGGGCTGTCATTACAGTGGGGACTGCGATCGCTACACAAAATCCTGTGGTGCTTGCCCCCTGCTTGGCAGTACTCGAAACAGGGATTTATCTAATTGGGTGTGGCAACGTAAAGCTAAAGCGTGGAGAGGTCTGAATCTAACAATTGTTTCGCCTAGCACTTGGTTAGCCAAGTGTGCCAGTTCCAGTTCTCTGTTTCAAGATTTGCGAGTCGAGGTAATTCCCAACGGCATAAATACTCAAAGGTATAGACCTATCGACAAATCCATAGCACGGCAACTACTGCATTTACCGCAAGATAAACAACTCATTCTGTTTGGTTCGCTACAAGCAACTAGTGATCCAAGAAAGGGATTTCATCTACTGCAACCAGCCCTCGTGGAGTTAAGTAAATTAGCTGGGAAAGATAGGTTGGAAGTAGTTATTTTTGGCGCATCTCAACCTAAAAATCTACCGGAATTTGGCTTTCAGACTCACTATCTAGGCACATTCAATGATGACCTATCCTTAGCTCTAGTGTATTCAGCAGCAGACGTATTTGTTCTACCTTCCATTCAGGAAAATTTAGCGAATACAGTGATGGAGGCAATTGCCTGCGGCACACCCTGCGTTGCCTTCGATATTGGTGGAATGTCGGATATGATTCAGCATCAAAAAAATGGTTATTTAGCCCAGCCTTATCAAGTGGAAGATTTGGCGCGAGGAATTGCCTGGGTGCTAGAAGATGAACAGAGAAATCATCAACTGTCTTTCTATGCTCGCTCCTATGCAGAGCAAGAATTCACCAAAGACATTCAAGCACATCGCTACTTTTCCCTATTTAAAGAAATTTTAGTTGGCTGATTACCATGAGGGCTATTTGCGCCCGTAGAGATGCTCCCTCTTGTAGTGCCTATCCTCAGGATCACTTCTCACACTGCCTGTATACCTCCTTAAAAGGCTTTACTTAAAGCTATGAAATTAAAGATATATTCTGGGCAAAAATATCTTCCTCAGGGAATGATTCCCGATCCAATACTTTATCCATTCTGGTCAGAATTCATAACAAATCAGCAATACTCTTGGTCAAGAGCTTATGACCGATATATAGAAATTAGTAGCTCCATTTTTGAAATGACCTCTTTAGAGGATGCTGACTTTGCAATAATGCCTGCAAACTGGAGAACAATCAGGGGAGACAGTTGGAGAAGCAAAGTTAATAAAAATGCACTAAATCTATCTATTCAATTTGCTGAAACAATAGAAAAGCTTGGTAAACCACTAGTTGTTTTTTTCTCAGGCGATTGTTCAGATGAAGAAATTCCTGTAAGAAATGCCATAATGATTCGCCAAGGAATTTATCGTTCTAAAAGAAAACAGAATGATTTCAGCATGCCTGCTTTTATTGAAGATTTAGTCAAGCACTATTTAGTAGGACAGATTCCTATTCGACAAAAAGCGGATAAGCCTGTTGTGGGATTTTGCGGGTTAGTCAAAGGAGATTCGTGGAAGAGAAAACTTCAAGGATTTGCATATCATGGGTTAATGCTGCTCAAGTCTGGAGAATTGGGAGTTTCGCCTTACAAAGGAGAGATTTTACGCTCTACGGCTTTGAGAATTCTTGAGGAAAGTCCCTTGGTGGATACAAATTTTATTATTAGAGGAGACTCAGTATTTCTGAATGCACAAACAACCCAAGAGCAAAAGCAGAAGGTACGCATTGAATTTGTGAAAAATATGGTAGAGAGTGATTACATTCTAAACTGTCGAGGTTCGGGAAATTGTTCTATTCGGCTGATTGAAACTCTCTGCTGTGGTAGGATTCCAATTTTCATTGATACGGACTGCGTTTTACCTTACGATTTTGCGATTGACTGGAAAAAATATTGTGTCTGGATAGAAGAGAAAGAAATACCTTGGATAGCTGAGAAAGTTGCTGATTTTCACAGTAATATTTCCCAACAGGAATTTATAGACTTACAACATGAATGCCGCAAAATCTGGAAGGATTGGCTTTCTCCCGAAGGATTTTACGCCAACTTACATCGTCATTTAGGAAATAATTTATTGAATTAATATTAGTAAGACATAATTTGTAAAACAGAATACTTGATTTAATCTAAACCTAAAAAAAAAGGAAAAAGCAGTTGCTATGAAAATTCTATTTCTGACAACAATTCTTCTAAGTAAAAACTGTAATGGCGGTGAAGTTGCTTCACAGTGCTTTATTGATGCTCTCAGGAATCTTGATCACCAAGTTACAGTTGTTGGGTATCTTCGTAAAGGCGATAAATTTGAACATAATTCCCAAGAAACATTAGTAATTGATGAACGATATACAGAAACGAATAAATCAAAGCTCTTCGCTATCCTTTGGCTTGTACAAAGCTTTTTTAAAAAATTGCCTTATTCATCAGTTAAATATTACTCCCGTGCTTACATAAGTTTAGTCAAGAAACTTATAACTGCGAATAAGTATAGCGTTATTATCATCGACCATGCTCAGTTAGCTTGGATATCTCGTTTTCTAACAGTAAAGAGTAAATTGATTGCTATTGCTCATAACGTTGAGTTTCAAATATATGAAGAAAACTCTCAGAAAGCACGTAACTCGATAGCTAAATTTATTTATCAACGTGAAGCTCGATTAATTAGATTGCAGGAAGAGCTTTTATTAGGTGTAGTGCAACAAATTTGGACTTTAACAGAGGATGATAGTAAATATTTTTCTCAACTGACGGTATCAGGTAAAACTAGAATATTTGGGATTGCACCTAGGTTGACAACTTTACAAAATCAATTAGTAAGTAAGTGCTTTGATATTTGTCTTTTAGGTAGTTGGACATGGCAAGCCAATGTAGAAGCGCTGCAATGGTTTATCGAAGCAGTTTATCCTTATTTGCCCAATAACTTGTCAATTCATATTGCTGGCAAAGGAGCTGATTGGCTGTCAGGTAAGTATCCTAACATTTTCTATCGCGGCGTCGTACCTAATGCTCAAGAGTTCATGGCTCAAGCTAAGGTTGTTGCTATTCCTACTCTAACTGGGGGTGGCATACAGATTAAAACGCTAGATGCTATTGCCTCTGGGTCTTTTATCGTTGCAACTCCAGTATCTTTGCGAGGAATTTCTTACCTACCATCAACAGTTAGAGTAGCTAAAGATCCCGAGGAATTTGCCAATTTTCTAGTTACAGCAATAACCTCGTCATCTACAGATAAAGCTCAAGATGATGCAAAAGATTGGTACAGCCTGCGACGAGAGAACTTCATTAATGATATAGCAAATGCTATTAGTGAGATGTAATTTTTGCACATCAGATGCTTAGTTTTAGCTATTTGCAAAACAAGGATGAATAAACGTACTCTTAACTAAACATAAAAATGAAAATTTCAGTTATTACACCAATATATAATGCTGCAAATACCGTTGAGAAGACTATACTTAGCGTTATCAATCAAAAAAATAAATCTGAATTAGAGTACATTGTTATTGACGGTGGCTCAACTGATGGCAGTGTAGAAATAATTAAACATTACTTGGATAATATAGATATCTTTATTTCCGAGAAAGATCAAGGTGTATATGATGCTATGAATAAGGGAATATCCCTTGCTACAGGAGATGTTATAGGCATTATTAATGCTGATGATTGGTATAACGATGATGCTTTAAAAGATGTTGAAAACATTTTTTTTGAGCATCAAAATGTCGATATTGTCTACTCACCAATAGATAACTATTTTGATGGAAAATATTTGAATAAATTTATTCCAGGCGACTTAAAAATGTTAGTGTTTAAATTTACTATTAATCATCCTAGCTGCTTTGTCAAAAGGTCACTATATGAAAATATAGGTTGCTTTGATTTAAGCTATTCAGTAGCTGCAGACTACGACTTTATTTTTAGAGCTTATATATCTGGTTTTCAATTCTATTATGTTGAAACTCCTCTTGCTTCTTACTCACTAAATGGTATGACAGGTAAGCCATTGAATAAATTTAAACAAATTTCGGAAAGTTGGAGAGTAGCGTCTCAATTTGCCAATCAAACATCCAAAAATCTAGTTGCTCAACGGCAAAAATTTTACTTAGGTTGGCTATTGAAAGACTTATTAACTCTTCCATTGAAGCAATTTATCAAGCCGCATATGACTAAAAAAGTGAAAACTTGGCTCAGAAAAAAGATAGGCAAATTACCAGACGATAAGTATGGAGCATGGTAGAAAACTGCTCCACTTTGAAGTTGACATCGTAACTTTTTCACTTCTAGATAAATTTATGAATTATTCAACAAGAGTAAATATCTGCGGTGTTCATGTTGATAGATACTCGTTTGATGAAATTATTGAGGCAATTGCCCATAATGCAGCTTCAGAAGGTGAACCAAAATATGTTGTAACGCCAAATGCACAACATATTGTGAAGCTACAACAGGATGCTTATTTTCGGGAAATTTATCGTAATGCTTTTTTAGTAGTACCAGACGGTGTTTCTTTGCTGTGGGCAGCAAAGTTGTTTGGTACACCACTGTCTGGTCGAGTTAATGGCACAGACCTGTTTGAGAAGTTATGTCAAATTAGTGCCGAAAGAGGACTAAAAGTTTTCCTTTTGGGAGGACGTCCTGGTTCAGCAGAAATGACTGCACAAGTCCTTCAGGCAAGATATCCTTCCCTGAAAATTGTTGGTACTTATTGTCCGCCTTACGGGTTTGAGTCAGATCCCACACAGTTAAAACAAATTAACTTAGCTATTGCTACGGCAGCACCTCATATTCTATTTGTTGGTTTAGGCGCTCCCAAGCAGGAGTATTGGATATACAACAATTACCAACACCTTGGCACTCCAATGTCGATTGGCATAGGAGTAAGTTTTGAATTGACTTCTGGCATAGTGAAAAGAGCGCCAAAATTGATGCAGAAGACAGGGTTTGAGTGGTTTTTTCGCTTGCTCGTAGAGCCTCAACGTTTATGGCGACGCTACTTAATTGGAAACACTGTCTTTATTCTGCTAGTGCTTAAGCAGAGATTTAAGTTGTCCTGGTTTTAACAGACTTTGAGCTTAGTCGCTATTCCCATCTATAATACTTTTTTGATTTATAGATAACCGTTGATGTCAAACCTAAGGCAAAGTTTTCAAACTGTTTTCTTTAGACTAAAAAAAGTAGATACAACGATGACAAAATTTTCTTTTGCTATTATTACTCCTAGTTATGCTCCAGACTTTGAAAGATGCCAGCTTTTATCTTGGAGTATCAATCAGTTTGTCTCACCTTCTATTACCCATTACATCATTGTAGACCAGAGAGACCTATCGCTTTTTCGTCAGCTAAAAAGACCGAATACGGAGATTATTACTGTTGAATCAGTAATGCCTTGGTGGATTAAACGTCTGCCTTTAATGAAGAATGGGTGGCTGAGCCTCAAAACTATTTTTATTCGCAACTGGATAGTGCAACAACTTGTCAAAATAGCCATTCCTCAATACATTAAGGAAGACGTTTTGGCGTTTGTCGATTCAGACACCGCATTTGTACGCCCATTTAACTTTGAAAGCTTCATACGTGAAGGTAAAGTCCGACTTTACCAAAAACCAATTTGTGACAATCCAGAAACTCATTTAAAGTGGAATAAAACTGCTCATAAATTACTAGGGTTACCTTTAGTTAATTTCCCTTTTCCCGGTTATATCGGCAACGTTATTACCTGGAAACGTGACAATGTTTTAAAGTTATATCAGAAACTCGAAAGTATTTCTGGACGAGGGTGGCTTGAAACCTTGACTTCTTCATGGCATCTTTCGGAATACACATTGTACGGGGTCTTTGTTGAACATATACTGAAGGAAGAATCAGGACACTATTTCGATAACCAAATTATCTGTCATGAATACTGGTCTAGCGAGTCAATGTCAGATCAGCAGATGCAAAACTTTTTTACAAAAATTCATCCTCAGCATACAGCAATTATGATATCGGCTAAAGCAGGCATCTCTGTTCAGCAATATGAAACTATACTGAAGAAAAAATTTGCTATGTAAAAATTCCTTTGCTAATCCTAATAGACATTGAGAATATATCATTTACTCGTAAGATTGTTGACTATTTACTATTCATCAACCATATTCACAGCAGATCTTACAGCTTAAATACAGGAGGAATAATCATGCCTTCAAAATCTCTATCAGTAGTAAGTTTAAAACCAGACTTAAGGTCAGCCAAAAGCACAAGGTTCCAGAGAGGATTAGCTATAAGATTTCTGCGGATAGTCGCACTTATCTTGCTAGATGTCATTGCTCTGACTTTAGCTTGGAAGTTGGCAGTATTTTGGGGAACTCCATTAGAGTCACCTTGGACACAAAAATCATCTTTTCTACTGCTAATTCTAATAGTTGAAATCGGCATGCTTGCAACAAAAGGACTGTATCACGCAGGCATTCATCGTCGTAACTATTCTAGTCTACTCCAAGCAGTCTCCCTGTCGGAAATTTTCCTCCTACTGATTGCTTTTCTCTATGAACCAAATTACTATGTTTCGCGCTCAACTTTTCTCATATTTTGGTTTTTGTCTGTAGCCTTCATCTGTGCCGATCGCTTTATCTTTGATGTTGCGACTAAACTACTACGTAAGCAAGGAGCAATCCGCTATCCCGTTTTTCTCATCACTGATTCGGAAGAGCAAGAGGGTCATATTAGATTAATAGAAAAAGAGAATTGCTACACCGTACACGGAATTTCTGACTCTACCTGTCTCGATAGATGTAACAGAGATCTAACATTAGAATTTCTTCGCAATCATGGCATAGTAGAGGCTTTTGTTTGTTGGAATGCAATCAAGAATCGTCTGTATGTTTGCTGGAATTTCCACACTGCTGGTATTACCCTAAGAATACTGCCAGCAAAAAGTGAGGGTCGTCACCCTAAATCCGTATTCCGAATGATTGGTGAAGTCCCATGTTTAACAATTCCAGCACCAATTCTTGCAGGCAGCGATTTTTGGGTTAAGCGAGGTTTTGACCTTTGTTGTTCCATTGTTTTGTTATTTACTTTCTCACCTCTATATCTGGCGATCGCCCTGCTGATTAAGCTAGATTCTCCCGGATCAGTCTTTTTCAAGCAAGACCGCATTGGTTTGCATTGTAAGAAATTCAAGGTGTGGAAATTCCGCACAATGGTTGCGAATGCAGAAAAGTTGCAGGCAGGTCTAGAAGCAAAAAATGAGATTAAGGATGGTGTCTTATTTAAACTGAAAGACGACCCTCGCATCACACGAGTTGGTAAATTCCTGCGCCGTTACAGTTTGGACGAATTACCCCAACTTTTTAATGTTCTACTTGGAGAGATGAGTTTGGTTGGTCCTCGCCCTCTCCCTGTAAGAGATGTAGAGAGGTTTCAGACAGCACACTTTATCCGACAAGAAGTTTTGCCCGGTATTACTGGACTGTGGCAAGTTTCTGGTCGCTCAAATATCCAGCATTTTGAAGATGCGGTGAAATTAGATATTACCTACATCGAGAATTGGTCACTCTGGCTAGATATGACAATCTTGCTCAAAACTGTCGGAGTTGTCCTGCAAAAAACAGGCGCTTACTAACTAGTCATCTACGAGAGGGAGCAAACCCCAGGAATAGAATTCGAGTGCGATTAGTAAGCGTGGAAATCTGAATAAGGGGGATGACTGGCAGCGGTTGAGTTAGCCAATTGCGGGTAGATTTCCCACGACCATCCTCAACCAATGACAACTCACTATCCATGTAGGTGAGGACATCTAGCCAAGCGCGAGCAAGCCCAGACAGCTAGAGGAAAGGGAAAAGATTGAGTCTCAACAACTTAAATTATAACCCAATCCAAAATACACCATGCCCCTTTGTCAATACTCCGCCACCTGAATCCTTACGTTTTTAGAGGAAAGATATGCTTGACACTTTGCCTGCAATCTTATTTTTGAACCACGACGTCACAAAAATTGTAGTTGATAACCCTATTATTCTCAATTTATCTTTGTTTTTTATATTTACGTTTTTAACTTTAATTACTATCAGGAAAACTAAAGATTGCAAGACGCAGAACGTGTCTTGCGGAAACGGTTCAAAAAATCAAAGACTTTCTGCCTCGCGTGGTATGTGTCATTAGTTGTACTTTTTAGAAGCGATTTTCATTTTAAAAATTTTCTCCATGAGCAAACTGACATGACACGAATAGTTTCTCGAACCATACGATATTTTGTTTACTCAGCGATCGCTGCATCGCTTGTTGTCTACATCGTTGGTACACATTACGAACTGAGCGCCTCGACTCAACATACCTCGACACGAGATCCTGCATACTTTCCGTTCGATGCCAAGAGTCCGTGGAACATGCCCATCGGGTCCGAGGCGAAGTTCGAGCCAGTGAGGTCGCCAAAGTGGACGACAGAAGCACTAAAGTACGGCTTGCTGATCAACTCGACGGATGGCTCGATTCCGGTCTACATTGCCACTCCCTCGGACCCCGTTCGCAACATATATCGTACAGATGGAAAGATCGCCTTCCAGATGCGCATACCAGATGCCGCAACACCAGCACCGGGGGTTGACGCTCATCTTTCCCTCATCGATGAAACCCACACCTACGTCATTGAGATGTTGAACGCTAAGCGGCGTTCCGACAGAGACATAGAAGCACCTAACCCTAACAAGATCGACTTACATGGCTCTGGTATCTTTAAAGACTATCACGGGTCTTGTGCCTACGGGGGTTCCTGTACAGCAGGGTTGATCCGTAAGGGGGAACTCACCAACGGCATCAGGCATGCGCTAAGCATCACCATCGATCCCGCTGCTCTGAATAAGAATGCCCACGGAAAGCCCTATGTCTGGCCCGCCAACATGGCGGATGACGGCGATGGTCGGACTTATACAGACACAGGAAATGTGTACATGGGATCGTTGCTAGCCATTCCGCCTAATGTCAACATCCAGAAAATCGCCGGACCTCCAGGTACACCCTTGTACGAACTGGCTAAGGCTCTCCAAGACTACGGTGTCTACGTGATCGATCGAGGTAATTTCAATATTTATGCAGAACCCACAGCGGATGCAGAACAGATCCAGACGCTCCGGTACAACGCCACTATACCAAAATACCTCCAGGTGGTGGTGAACAACGGTCCGAACAGCATCGGCGGTGGAGGGGTTCCCCGCCGTCCACTAGCCCCTCCATTCGCTAGGACATGGGTCAAGAAATTGCCAAACACAAGTAGATGAGGTTAGAGTTGCCGCTTTCTCGTGAACCTGTTGATAGCCAATCGGTAGAAACGGCAACAATTGTTAGATAAGGACGCAAAGTTCAAAATGAAAATACAAATCTTTGAGCAGTGGCACGGAGGCCACTATACAAACTATATTGAAGCACTATTACCTACTCTCACTAAACTAGCTGATGAAGTTGTCGTTACGATCACTCCTAATCACTTGAACTCGGAATCTTTTCAGCAACAATTAGCTAGCTATTCTGAACTAGTGCGCTTCGATCCCTGCTTGCCTGAATTAAAGCCGAACGTAACACTGAAACGTTCTGCTGAAGTTGCTTTCAACCTGGTTAATTCGGTTCGTCGCATTAAACCGGATTACCTAATCTCACCCTCGGCAGATGTTCAAAGTATGTTTTTGGCCGCAAAGGCTTTTTGCGGAATGCAGACGTTACCCAGGAACGTTCGTGCGCTAGGAGTAGTACACCATGGATTTGGTGATGCTGCGCTCAAGCCAGTCGAGCGAATGAAAGAATCTGTTTATCGTTTCTCATTAAAACATTCGCCGTGGAATCGTTTGCTGATCATCAATCCTCTGGTCTATGAATGGATTTCACGTCAAGGGGGTCAACTGGCAGAGCGGAGCGCTATAATTCCTGACCCTATACCGTCGTCAACATACTTCGACAAAAAGACTGCTCGGAATTTACTCAAAATTCCCACCGAGGGACGATATGTAGGGTTTATTGGTATGATGGATAGTCGAAAGGCAATCCCCGCGTTAGTCGCAGCTTTTAGAGATGCAACATCAGCCCGAACTGACCGTCTTTTGTTAGCAGGCTCAATTCTTCCCGAATACAAACAACTGATTGAGAGCGAATTTGCAGAACTTCTAGAGCTTGAGCGGGTGATTATTCTGGATCGATACTTAACTGCTGATGAGATGACAGTAGGATTTTGTGCGTTGGATATTGTATCTACAGTGTATGAGCGTACAGCTTGTCTATCAACCAATTTTCTGAAAGCGATCGCTGCACGACGGCCTGTTATTGCTGATAGTTTTGGCTATACAGGTATGATAGTAAAGAATTTTGATGTTGGATGGTCGTGTAATGTGTTAGACCATGAGGCTCTTGTAGCAACCTTAAGAAGGGGGTTGGAAGAAAGTGAGAGCTATCATGTCAACGAAAGAACGGAGCGGCTGATTCAATTCCATCACCCAGAAAATTTCATCGACATCGGGCTGATGGATCTCCGAAATATGATATCACCGGGTTGTGTAACTCACAGCAAGACATGGGAATGGGTTCTGGGGGATATGAGCACCCAGCCCTTTCAACGCGAACAGATGTACTAATAAGTCAATGACTAAAAGCTG
>CAZZYE010000023.1:0-21714 GCA_964658145.1 uncultured Stigonema sp. | reverse complement strand
GACGATCTGTCTTCAGTACGTTGCCCTCATCATCAGTCTTTTGTTTGGCAATCCAGTTCAGAAAGCAGTCTGTAGCCATCTCAAAATCTTTGCTACTGGCAGCTAGAGCTACGTTAATTAAATTCTCATCATTTAAATTGACGCCGCATTCTTTGAGATCCTTGTCCCGGAAATACTCTATTTTGTCCTCACCCTTACCGTAAAGCTTGGGAGCACTCGGTCGCGACGTTGTACGTCCCATTGTGTCAGCAAGGTTGGCGATCGCGCTTTCTACATTCACTGGAACAGGCTCAGATGGTTCAGGTGACCCAAATTCTACTAGTGACAATCCTTCAAGCAACTTAGAACCAATAGCCCCTAGCGTCTCCAAGAGCATTAAAGGCACTTTGCTGAAGGCAACTGCCCGACTCACAACTTTCTGCGCCGTTAGACCTTCTTCATCCATCTGCCTTTGAATTTCTACCCCAGTTGCTTGGTCATGAATGGGTGGAATTTGACAATACCGGGTTGCGTCTTCCGTTCTCCTCCAGATGGTATAGGGATCAGTTTCAGTGTAGTCCGTAGTAAGGACTACCCCCAAGTTGCTGGTTAGTTGCTGTTCAGTTTCTACTGACTCAATATTTTGTGTTGCTGGAAACTCTATGACTTTCTGAGTACGGATGTCCGTTTTACGGACTACCCTCTCCGGTTCTGGTTTCCACTCTGAAAAAGGCTCCCAGAAATATTCAGTGCTGGTTCCCGGACGTTCGTTCTTCTCAAGAATGTTCTGGTTAACTGCTAGAGCCAATCCCTTGAGAATTGTTTTCCTGTCACAGCCAGTTCTTTGGGCAACACTGTCAGCTGATTCAGTGAACGTTCCCCCCGATATGGTGCGGTAGAGGACTTGATTTAAAGCGAATGACTCAACCAGCGTTGGTTTGGCTTCAATGGTCTTGCATAGCCTGTAGAGGGCTTCGTCCTTGAGGTGAGGTGGGAGACTTTGTATCCACTCTCGTGTGACACTTAGAGATTCGTCAACAACATCAAGTTCACTCTTGGGAGATAGAGTTGCTTGCATCACCCAACCTCCCGAAAAGACTCGGCTACTTCTTCTAGTGCCTTCACAACTTCGTCCGACACTTGCCCCACTGACCACGAAGACAAAGCGTGAAGCACCTCAGTAAATGTGAACCCTTGCCGCAATAATTCGCTCATTAGCTCAGCAACAAATTTCTCTAGAGCCTCGTTTTTAATGTCTTCTATCGCGTGTTTAATAGACATGACGCACCTCCCCAGGTAACGCATTACCCCGCAGTTGGTTGCATCTGCGACAAGAAAGTCGTAAATTCTTAAGCTTGTTACTACCACCCCGTGATAGCGGAATGTAATGGTCAACGGTGAGCGTCTGTGTCGTGAGCGCAGTGCCACACCAAAAACATTTCATTCCATGTTTTTCGATCAGGTGTGGGCGTTTGCGGCGTAAATCCTTTGAGCTTGGGCGTTTATGTAGGCGCGGGGAAGTGACCCCCGTGCATTCTGCTGGGGGATCTGATATTGTGTGAGTATTCATAGCCTTTGTGGGTTATGTAACGCCCTTGCTGAGAGAGTGGAAAACTAACAGCAGGGGATTTTTATGTCGAGGAGACGCTACACTGCCTCTCGAAACGAAGTGTTAGCGCCATAAACTTGAGCGTTAAATCTATCTTTTCCTGGAATGGGCGATCGCACTCATGACGCTTTGTCCTCAAGTTGCTTGCTCTCGCCAAACTTGCGAACTTTTGTGTCCTTCCACTGAATCAGTATTTCTCCGTCCAAGGCTTCTACCATATCGAGGAATGTTTCAAGAGTTGGGTTGCCATCCTCAGACAATGCTTTTTGAAGCATATTCCTACGGTTGACTGGCGTTGCTTTTTCGTCACCCTTTACTTTTCTGATCTGGCAATAGCGGCGGTTAAGTGCTGCTAGATCAATGCCTAACTCACGCATCCTCTCGTGGATTATAGACATATCCATAAGCTTCTCCTCTTTAGTCTCTTTTACAAGTCTAAAGAGGCATAGCACAATTCCGCCATAGGGTCTGATGGCTTTCATTGCTTTACCTATAGCTATTTACTTTTAACGCCTTAATAATAAGCCACAAAAAACTTTTATGCAAGCTATAAAAATATATTGAAAATGCCACAAAAAGCATATAAATTGAAATAACAAAGGGCGGTTAACCCAGTCTGGACAACGAAGTAACCGCCCTTTGTAAATCCCTAAACCGAAAAGGATTTGTTTTATGTTACAACAATTCACTCGCTCTGAATTACAAAGTTTTAACCGCACCCAACTCTGGAGCCTTTGCCGTGAACGCGGCTTGAAGTGCTACCCCAAAACCGCTGATTGCGTAGAAGCAATCTGGAATAAACAGCAGTCAGTTGAAAAAATTGCTGAAGCTGAAGTCGCAAGATGCAATTTGTCAACCACAAAAATTTCGGATCTCAAATATCTTATAACTTTCGACTCCAAAACCTACGTCGTTCGAGACAGCTATGACGCTTTTGATTTTGAAAGCGACGTTGTAAACCCGATAGTGGTGGAACTTTTAGCGGCTTCAATTAAAGAAGAAAATCAGGAAATCTATCGCACGTCTACGTTTGATAGAGCTTTGTTATTTTTGGAAACAGGCGTGACCGATTTGGCGAAGAACGTTGACGAGCAAGCTATAGCCCAAGCAGAACTCGTTGCTCACATTACTGATCAATCTGAAACGATTGCCCCTGAGATACACACAGTAGAAATCACCTTTTACGACCACGAAGTCTACGCACTCGGTAAGCAAATTGCCTCAATCACCCATGACACAGACGACTTTCAAACTCAACGCTGGGTGGTAATGGTGGGTGAAACCGAAGTGCATCGTGCGGACGCCTGGGCTAAGTGCTTTGAGTATGTGAGATGGCACTACAAACAAGGTACGTTGCCAGTTAAGTGTGAAGTACAGTGTGAACCAGAACCAACTAAAGTCATTGAGTTTGAAAACTACAAACTGGTTTACGACGGCGGAGAAAGCCCCAGAGATTACAAAGTTTACAAGGATAGTTCACCGCGTGGTTTGATTTGGCAATGGTCTACTCACTGGTCAAACGGGATTGACAATGTTCAGCATGACGAACCAGTAGGCGCCGCAGTGGCACTCTCTGAATGGTTTGACAAACCCAAACCCTCAGATAGCGAGGAATTGTTAGACAAACCGTTTGACGAGCTAACTGTGGACGAGTGGAAGCAATTGAAACTTCAAAGTGCTGACCTTCAACAAAAATTAGAACTCGCCTACACCAACTCCAATTTTGGCTGCTATAACCGTGCCGGGGCTGAAGCTTTAGGCAATGAATTCCTTCTCAAAGAACGCCGCCGTGTCGCCTCTGGTGAACTGGTGATGGTCGCCTGCGACATTGCTGGCATGGGACGCCGTAATTCAGAAATTGGAGAGGTGGCAGTAAATAGTGCGATCGCTACAAGTTTAAAAGAGATTCGTTCTTGGCGCGGCATCTTCTTCATCTCCCAACTCAACTCCGGTGACGAGTTTGTATTCATCGTGGACAAGGCAGATGCAATCGACATCATCCCTCGCATGAATGCACTGTTTCAAGATGCTGGGTTTCAAGGCATCTACGGTGCTGTAGAACCAATTAACGACGACTACATCAAGAGCGCGAATGATGGGATGGAGCTTGTTTACAAACTGAAGCAGTTTGCCAAAACGCTGTAGGGAATTGTTCAAACGGGGTGGTATTACCCACCCTAAAAATCTTCAAATTTTACAAGTAACTAAACAAATGAGCGATATTATACCAGCACAACAAGTTATGGGTCGTTTTGCAATCCGCACCATTGACGACCTCGCCCGTCTTTCAAACATGCTTGCCAAGAGTGGATTTTTCAGTGATACCAAGGAAGCAGCCCAGTGTGGGGTGAAAGTTTTAGCCGGTTTGGAACTTGGATTCCCCGCAGTTGCCTCAATGACCGGTATTCACATCATCAACGGTAAACCATCCATCGGCGCTAATCTGATGGCAGCTGCAATCAAGCGTAGTGGCAAATACAACTATCGCATCACTCGCCATGATAACGACGGCTGCACCATTGTTTTTTACGAGAATGGTGAAGTTGTAGGTGAAAGTACTTTTACCCGTGAGGATGCTGTTATAGCAGGCGCTTTGGACGGTAAGAACGCCCACACTTGGAAGAAGTTTCCTAGAAACATGCTGTTCAGTCGGGCAATGAGTAATGGTTTTAGATGGCATTGCCCGGACTTGTTCACTGGTGCTGTTGTGTACACCCCGGATGAGTTAGACGCGACGACTGACGAGGAAGGGAATTTGGCGAACGAGAAGCGATCGCCAGTTTCCACACAAGCAGCAGTTGTAGAACCCACAACTGAAACCGCATCACAGGTGTCACATCCAAATGGTAATGGAAACTACAACAATGAACGTGTAAGGCAAGTTCGTCAACTCATGGATGTTGATGGTAAAACCGTTTTGGAATGGCTTAAAACTGAAAAGCTGGTGAATTCACCAGCAGAACTTGACTCACCTCAAGTTGATGAGGTTATCCAGTGGATAGGAGTCTGCTGGGCAGAAAAACAGGGGGTTCAGTATACCCATGCCACTAACAGTTTTAAAAAACATGTGCCGACCATGATTGCTCAAGGGTACGAGGAATTGGAGGCAATCAAGCAGTGGATGCAGCATGTGCAACAGCAGCAATTGGAACAGGAACCAAAAGCTATTGATCGTAAGGAACTTGATAGAGTTGCGGGGTAAATAAGAGCCAGTCACCTTGTGGGCGACTGGCGCTTTTCACGTTTCACATTTCACACTCTTAAAAACATGAACTTAACTCTTACCGCATTAGAAGAAAAAATACTACAAGCATGCCGAATCACCGATTATGGTGATGCGGCGATTGAACCCGTGTGGGTTTTTTCAGTGATTGATTCTGCTGGAATAGACGGGAAAGTAGCACGGGGTGTAATCGCTTCTCTTGTAAAAAAGGGATTGGTGATGATCGAAGATTACGAAGGCAAAGGCAATTCGGACGATCAAGTTTTTGTGTTGACTGACGCAGGTATTAAAATCATAAGTCCTCCCCAGTATTCGTCGATTTAATTCGCGCCGCGATCGCTTCTGCTAAATATACCTCCAATTCCTTGCCAGCCGCTGCTGCTTGCAACTTGATTTCATTCAAATGTTTTTGTTCATTTCTCATGCAATAGGTTTCCAATGCTGTTGAAACACAGTTACTTGCACCTTTTTTGGTAGCGAGTGATGCTATCAAAAGCTTTATGTACAAACTTGCTGGTAACTCAGAAGTGGTAATTCGTTTTTTTTGAATTGTCTCTAAAATGCCTGCATTTGACAATTCCTCAACAAGTCTGTCAATATCCATAATTATGTTTGTGATGTTTTATTGATGAACTCTTGCGTCAAATAGTATCATCACATTATTGGTAGTAAAGACGTTTGCCAATAGAGAAGCCGCCCTCGTGGACGGCTTCCGCCCCTGACGAGAGACAATCGCCAGGAACTTCCCCAGATACAGGAATGCGCTGCAAAAGGAGCATCACAATCATGCACCCAATCGAGTTAATGAGAAAGCACCATTGGTCTTATCTTCAGCTAGCCCTAGAGTTTGGAATTAGCGAAGCAGAAGCCCGACGCTGGGCATTTAGAAAAGATGCCAGTAACTACCGGAACCCACCACAGATGGCTTTTAAATTAGCAGAAAAAATAGACAAAGAATTATCTGCAGCATAGCTAAGCATCTTACCTTCGCAAACTTCCCCCGGAAAATGCGCATTGTTACTACCGTCGTGACTAGACCCCGCCAGTGCGCGGGGTTTTTAATTAGGGGTATATCGAACCCTTCGACAACATGACCGACGCAAAAGAAAGAACCCATCGACGATATACAGGAGGTAAGACGCTCAACATACCATGCGGCAACCGGGACGAGCTGATCAGTATTGCGGATTGTCGAACCCTCCTTATGATCGCCACCAGAGACACCATAAACGATTACTTAAAAACCTTGGGGTTGTATGGTCGCGACTTTATTACTTGGGAGGAATTCGCACGGGTTCTCGAATTACAAGTATTTCTAGGGTTGAAGCCTGGACAAAACAGTAAAGAAATGTACAGATTTCTTGAAGAACTAGGGCATCTCCCACACATCTTTCAAGAGTTTGGTATCGACGTGGAAACAAGATTCAGGAGACTACAAGTTGACTACCACAAACGGCAAACGTAACGGACGCAAGACTGAAGAAATTGCGCTATCAGATTCAGTGCAAACAAGCGTTGAACTAGAACAGTTACTAGAAAATGGAAAAGCTGCACAAGGGCAGCAGCATAAAGGAGATACGGACATGGTTCAATCTGCCGATCCTCAACCTGTAGCAGCAGAGGATCAATTTAACAGGTATCCGTTCTCCGTGTCATCACCGCAGCCGGAACCCACGGCAGAAGACTTGCTAAAAGCCGCCAAAAAAGCGACTCGCGATACTAGCAGTGCAAAGGTTCCTACTGAATACTCGTCATTTGATGAGAAAAAAAAGAATGTTGCAGATACTGTTGCTAGCGGCTTAGCCAACGCCGTAGCGCAATCTGCCAACGACCTTGTAGAAACTACAACCCAAGCGCAACAAGCCATTATCGCGATGATGCTATCCGAGGGCTTGAACAACGCATTAGAAGCCGAGTCAGCATACCAAGTGGGACTGCTCTTGGGCATGGCTCAAATCAAAACAAGAAATATCAACGGTTTGGCTGAACAAGTTTCGGCTTTACGATCGCATGTCAACACAACTAACGTGGAAGTCGTTGGGAAAACCTTGGAAAATCTGGGTATCGGACAGGCGAAGGAGGCGATAAAACTCCCTTTGCCAGTGGCGAAAGAAATTACATTACTGAAATTAATCTAGTCCCAACAATACTCGCTTTTATAGCAGGCATCCTACTTTCACTTGTAATTCGTACAAAAGTAGCGATTCCCCTGATTCTGGGTGGGGGTTTGTTTAGTGTGGGAGCGATCGCGCTGATTACCAAATCTGAGGAATAAAAATGGAATTACAAGAACTTGTGGAACTGCTAGCAGAAGGCACAGTAATAGCCGACTTAATCAAGAAATATATATCGAGGTTAACAACGCACTTAAGCCAGGAGATACATGTGGGGATTTCACTTTCCGGAATATCGATGGGGTTGTATTATATCGAAGATCTGAATACTAAAATCAGAGCAGTAATTGATGAAAATCATTATCGCCCATGATTTGTATAAGCATTGGGAAAACTTAAAGCTCATGCGTGGCGATATAGATTCAATTCAAAATGCGATCGCCTTCATCTTATTGTGTACTGCTCTGGCAATTCTGATTCCCAGTTTCTACAGAGTGACACCAAATGTTCGCTTAGAAATTAACTTGGAATTTCATCATGGGTATCGGTAGCATCGTTAAATCAGTCAAGGGCAGGCTGTCTAAATCAAGCACTGCTATTGTAAATGCCCAATTTGTAGATACGCTTAATCGCGGTAACGGTGGTGGCAACACCCCAGGTATCAGGGCGCTATCACTACATCCAGATGCTGGGGCGCTACTACAAAATTATTACGGTATCGATCTGACGGCGATCCCTGCTATGTCTCCTGAACAGCTTGGAGAGTTAGTCGATTTCTTGCGCCAGTCTGAGTGGATGGATAGCCACTTGGACAAATTAAAAGAACACTTCACCAAGTATATTGACCGCCAAGTTACGTTCAATCAGTTTGTGGCAGAAGTCACAAAGGCTGGCTTAAAAGGTGCTGAAAGCATTGACAAGGCAGGGTTGGACACTTACTTAGCTGTCAATGGCTACACTCAAAACTCGCAGAAACTAGGGCATAAAGCTGACTTAGAGGGTAAGCGCTTAGGTGCTGATTTAGAAAATTATATCGACCTAGAAAACTACAGTTTTGACGCTTCCTTGAAGTCTATGGCGTTGAAACTGGCTCATACCAAAAAGGAAATTGATGCTCGTCCCGATAAAGCTGCAGCACAGCGCGAGATTCAGTTGGGGATTAAAGCCGAGAAAGATCGCATTGGAATGCTAATTAATTATGGTACGCGGGGAGCCGAGGTTATGTCTGGTACGTCGAATAGAGATAGTGGTGGTGGTTCCAGTAAGCATTCCCCTGCGAGTAGTGAGGGTAATATTTGGACTGGGTTAAGAGACTTTTTTAATGGCAAGTAATCATGTTTCTGACGCCACAGGAATCCCAAGAAGAAAAACCACCATGTATAACGATACCAGAACCACCTAGATTACTACGATTAAAAGCCGTAAACCGTCTAAGCATCTATGGGTTCTGGTTTTTACTAGGAGTAGCGATCGCCAACCTCTCTCGCCTCCTTCCCGGAGGTTGGATAATTTACTGTCTGAGCTTGCTTGCTCGGTGCGGATTCATGATGTTTTGCGATAGAGATGACGCAACAGAGCGCATTTTCCGGGGGAAACTTCCCCCGGAAAGATGCTTGGCGAACGTCGCCACCAGAAGCAGAGCGGGTTTTGCACTTTTCCTCAGCTGCGCTGCTTTCTGGGATTGGATAGTGGCAGTTGTCAATCTTCCGATTCACATCTTTGTGTGGATATTGCCAGTTTGGCAGATCCTTCTCTTGGGCATAGTTGGGTTAATGTTGCTCGGCATTACTATTGGGTTGTTAGCGTGAAAGCTGCGTTGGGTGTAGCTTGTATGCTCTTAATGAGTGGCGGCGTCCTTGCTTTATGTGGCGTCGTTGGGCGCTTTGATGCGCAGTATTCGTACTGCTCTAGCGTAACCTCTCCCTGCACCCAAGTTACTGCCCCAGTGTGGTTTGGTTCCATTCCTCATGATGCACGATTGCAGAGCGGTTCAGGCTTTACTAGGACAATTACAAGCTTGCTGGGAGTTGGCTTGAGTGGGGTATCGATTCTGATATCGGCAGGGGAATTGCATAAAGAGGAGTTGGCATTTGCCCAGGCGCGTAATGCAAAAGTTCTGGAAGCAGCATCCTCGGTTCTACTGAATAAAGAGGAATTAGAGAAAGTGGCGATCGCCTCCCAAATGAGGGTGAAGGATTTCCAGCGGGAGCTAACTGATGGCTATGCCTACCTTCATCTGGAGAAAAACCCGCACTTGGTCGAGGAGTTAACAATGCAGGATGAGTCACCCGTGCTATCAGACGAGAGTAGCAGAGAGTTTGAAGCGCCAGTCAGTTTGGCATTAACACCAGAATCACTAACACCGGAACCAGAAGAAACCAAGATACCATCAGCTATTCAGATGATGCTAGACAGCGATCTAAGGGAAATAGTGGACGCTGGCATATTGAATTTAGTTGGTGCTCAAGGATCGGGCAAAACCAGTACATCCTGTATGCTGCTTCGATATCGGGTATGGCGATCGCACAAATTAATTATCATCAATCCCCACAAAAAGAAAGCAATGTACAAAGGACTAGAATCTCACCTAGTAGATGGAACCAAATTTTATGGGATCGGGATTGGAGATATCCAGCGTGCGATCAGCTTGCTTGAGGGGATCGACACAGTGTTGAAATTGCTCGAAAAACGGTACAACGACTATCAAAATCTTGAAGAGCATGAATTCAACCATTTCCCTGTGACAATTTTACTTGAGGAGTGCGCTGAGTACGCGGGGTTGCTCAGCGTCTTAAATCGACCCGCGATCAAAGATGCGGACGACCCAGGCTTCAAGGCCAGCAAATATTTAGAAGGGTTCTGGCTGAAGTTGTTTGTGGCATCCCGCAAGGGAAATGCTTTTGTAATCCGCACAATTCAAAGCGACACCAACAAAACCAACGGGACGGAAGGCTTGTCAGAGTTGATTAAAGGGTCGGGTGCTTGTACCCTTACTCAGTTCTCGGTTCCCGATGGTGAATGTATTGGCGGTTGGCGATCTACAGGTCAGGGTGAGATGAAAATTCCTAACCAGAAGTACATTGATGCAAATGGCAACGCTATTGATGCCAAACCCTGCATAGTACCGACTTACTTTGATTACATTAAAGTCTTAAAAGATATCTCAAATTTCAGCGATTTGATACCGATTCCAGAACATGAGGAAACGGTACAATCATCAGAAACAATCGACGAAAATCCTGAAGACCTGTGGTATGCCGCTGTTCAACACTTAAAAAAAAGTCTTGCTGCTGATTCCAATCTTAAAAGTATGGATTTAACGGGCATAACAGGGCAAGTAAGTGATACCGAGAATCACTCGGAAACAACGGAAACGACCATACCAGATGGGGAACAGGCGCTTATTCAGACTAGAACCTACACGCCTGATTCTCTAACCTTGGAACAAGTGGTAACCAAAATTCAATATCACCAGCACCAAGGTGTTTCTCAAACCAAAATTATTGAGTTACTGTGGCGGGTTCAGAAGAACCGTAGCGGCTGGAAAGCTGCCTACAAAGAGTTTAAGGAGGTAATGTTATAAATGCGTTTCCTATAAACAAAGAAAACCTCGCCCAATTTTGAGTGAGGTTTTCTTTTTTATTAACCGCGAATACTTTATTCTGCTTTGATAACTCCATCTAATTCTTTAACTTTTGCGCCAGCAGCATTGCGATGCCCACCTCCACCAAAAACTCGCGCGATCGCGCTCACATCAAAATTACTTCCCTTTTTGTCCGACCGAAACCCCAGTCCCCAACCCTCTTCAGGGATTTCGGTGTAACTCATAATGAATGGAGATTCAGGATGCTGCTTGTACAAATACGAGCAAACATCCGAGGTGAGACGTGTTTCTGTTTGTGGAATTTCCACAACCAAAATTTTACGATCTGCAACTGAGGACCAATAGGCAGTTTCCGCAATTTCAGCAATTCGTTTACGTTTTGGCGCAAGCAATCGCTTTCCGAACGGTGCAAATGCTTCTATTAATTGCTCTTGGGACATTCTTTCAAGCGCATCAAATAGGGCAAACGATCGCCCAATATTTGCGACAGCTTCGTGGATTTCCTCTGACTCAGGAAGGTCGAAATTCCACAAATCGCGGTCTCTTACATATTGCAAAAATGAAGGAACTGGTTTTTCTGGAAAGAAGTATTTCCAAGTTAGTGTGGCACCACATTCACTCATATCGAAGCGTTGGGTAACGCGATCGCTTAAATTAGCCAAATCATCCATTGCTGTTTGGTGGTGGTCAATCACGACCACTTTTTTAGCAATGCCTGCCCATGACTCTAAAATATCGGTTCTAAAGCTGAAATCCACAATTATCAGGCGATCGCCTTCTTCTACAACTGGCAATTCACCCTGATAGCAACACCCAATAATTTCAGCGTCAGGATAAATTTTACGCGCCACCCACGCGGCTGCGATGCCATCGGGGCAATCTATGCCCGTTTTTACTTGATGATAAATTATTTTGTTTTTCGATTTTATCAACTCGATGTCAAAATCTTTATAAGAATCGCCACATTCTACGAGATTACCATTGCGCTTCACATAAGGGATCGTCGTCCAATCCCCTCCAAATAATCTTCCCTCTAGTGCCATTCGTGCAGGGAAAAACACAGCACCATTCTGAACTTTCGGATCGTCTACCCCTCCGTCTGGTTGTCGGTCAATTAAAAAGGCGGAGTTATCTGGATTGACACAGATAAGTGTATCGTAGAACGCTGATTTGACGGAGTGATATGATAATTTAATCATGAGCATTTCTCTTTTTTTTTTTTGAATTGTACAATGTAAGCGGAAGATACTACTTCCACTCATTTTTTCAAACAGGCACAGACGACTGATACCTACCCAACCACTTCATCGCTGCTTCTGCCAAAGGTTGCCCCGCACCATTAGCAAAGCTAATCGCACCCTGAACCGAAGTATAGGCAGCAGTGCGATCGCTCATCACTCCAGTCGATAAAGCCCAATCCACACACATATCGGCAGTCAATTTTTCCAAATCAGCCAGTGGCATTGCTCCTGGTCGATCATGACCGTAGTGCTTGCACTGTGCCAGAATCCAAGCTGGTTCGTGTTTGGTGTAGATGCGCACTTGTCTTACAATTTCATTGTTTGCGGGATAAAGGTCTTGAGTTGCAACCGAGGTCTTGCTTGCAAGAGATTTCAAATAATTAATTAGCGACTCATACTTATCTTGGGAGATTAACTCTGTTTTTGCAAAACCAAAATGCGTTTGAGCAGACTTAACTTGCTCGTCTGTAAGCTTTAGTTCATTCTTGGCGATCGCCCACAGTCGCTTTGCTTGATTAGGTGTAATCAACTGGGATGTAGATGTAGATTCAAGACCGTTTATAGCATCAAGAAAGCTTGTATCTCCTTTTTTGATTTCTGATAGCTTAGTATTGCCCGATGCTTCAATTCTTATATCCTTAGCAAGTTTACGAACTTGCTCAGCACGTTGATCCGGGTTGTTTGGTTCGATTGTTGTGATTTCTAGAAGGCAAATTGTGTTGTAGCGGCGACCGTAACTAATTTTGGCTCCTAAGTCTTTGGGGTCAGAACTGGGATCTGATGGCAAGGGGAAGTAAGATGCGATCGCTTCTCCACTCTCGTGCCTTAAGGTTGTTAAGAGGCAGAATTTGCTTTCAAAGAATACAGTTTGCGAAACGATAACAAGCCCATACCCTGAAAGTGTCGGGGTAATAGAATCCGCAATCTCTTCCAGTTCTGCATAACTGAATGCAATTTCTCTCCCCGTTTTAGTAGGAATTTTGACCCGTTTGTTTTCGAGTATTTTGGGGAAATCTGCTTTAGCTTTCGCTAGGGCTTTATTAAGTTCCGGAGTAGGTTGAAAATCCATATTTTATATGCCATGAGTGAAACTAATTTTTCAGTACCAATGATTAACTAGAATGGGATATCTTCGCCAGCAACGCCTGTTGTTTGACAAGCGTACATTCAGCACTTGTCAGTTCATCGAATGGCAAATCCTGCAATTCAACGACATCATCAGCCGTGTCAGCCACGAGCAGTCCACTCATCGCTACAATTATCAGTTGCGCTTCCGATGCGGTATTGCATCTTGGTCTATCTTCCGTGTCGCAAGGCTGGGCGATCCATTTACCGCTCACGTCTTGGTAGAAAGTACCCAATAGGTGATAGCTGTACCACACGCGGTACAACACGCCGAAGTCGGCATCAATGTCAGAATCTACTTCAATTTCTGGCATCACTGCATCGGCAACAATGGTGGACAAGTTGGGTTGCATCAAAGCCGATGCCGCTTCGTAGGGTGTGGCATGGGTGATAGAATCGTTGCTGTTGCTATTGTACCAACCACCGTTTTCGTCTCTGACTACAATGCCGAGACTGTCCAGAGCGCGGAAAACCTCGTACACCGTTTTCTCTCTCGTGGCACTAGCAGCTTTCTTGAAGGTCAGCGATCCAGACTGGACAGGTGGGGCTTGGTCTACAGCCGTTGATGCGTTTTCTGCTTTGAGAGAAGCCTTTTTACGATCTATCAACTGCTGCTTCATCTCAGCAACATCAATACCGCACTTGCCCAAGTAATCAACGGCTGCTTTAACAGCATTTTCTAGCTTTTCAAAACACGAGGTTTTGTAGGAGCGATCAGGATTATTGTAACAGTGGTTTGCGACTGCGTACCAGTAGACTGTTTCGGTTTCGCTGCCGATCCGTTGCTTGAACTGGATGCCTTGATCAACGCACTCTTGATAACCAGGAATTAATGCCGCATCGTTAGTGTTATGCTCGTCAATTGCTGTTTCAGCATTCGCAATATTTTGGTGTTTGCCTACCGACACATACGCCACAAACTGTTGCTCTGAATCGTGGACACCACCTACTAATTCCCCAAGTGGGTAGAGTGAGTTTAACTCTACTAGCTTTTCAAAATAAGTGGTATCAGTGGTAATGCGCCACGCACCGATTTGTTTGTAGAAAGTGTGTACGATTTGTTTTTCAAACTTGGGTGTAGGAGCAGACGATTCAACCTCTACAAATAATTGTTCTTGTTCTTCAATCAGGTTTAGACAATCCTGTGCCTGTTTGTGGTGTTCGCGCACCACTAGGCTAGTATCGGCTACCCCACAGCACAGTCCGCGACCTGTACCGTCACTAAATGGCTTAAACAAGGGACATGAAGCGCATCTTATGGGCGGATCTACCACCGCTTCCTCTGTTTCTGCGTGTGTGGTACTAGGTAGAGGATTGCCCCAAAGATAAGCTTCTGCCCATGCCTTGGCTATTACCAGATTGTCGCAGCAAGCCAGAAACCTGTATTCATAAGTAGATACAATTAATTCTACGAAGTATCTGGTTTCGCCCAATTCGACTTCTCCATGGTCGTTGCGAGCATATTTTAGAGCTAGGCTAGCTCCAATTCCATTTTTACCTATCAGACTCATTACGTATGAGCCGTCGATTGTGTGGAAGTAAGAGAAGCTCGGCTTTACAATTTCTACTTGTGCTGACTGGTGAGCGAGGATCACCTTAACCCAGTTCTCTTTGATTCGCTTGTCCGCTACTTTGGTAGAGCATCCAATTTCCTCGTAAGTCTCTTTTAGCTGAGAAAGAGTCTGAAAACGGAGGTCACGCCGAGAGTATTGTTGTAGCATGGAATAAATCCTTTTTGGTTTAGGGATGAACAAAGGGCGATCGCAGCGAGTGGAATCAAGGCGATCGCCCTTTGTTTTTGGCTCGTGAATCTAATGTAATGCTTTTGCGTCGCAATGTCAAGTAATGCGACGCAAAAAGATGCTTGTATTCCTTATATAATGGTTAGAGCTATAATAAGTTCCATGGATTGCAACGCAACGCAGGTGACTTATATGAAAATGGATGCTCAAATAAATTTCCGCACATCATCAGAGATTAAAGAGCAAATAGAAAAGATAGCTGAGAGCCGAGGCATGAAACCATCGCAATTGGTAAATGAGATAGTCGCGGAGTTTTTGAATCGTCAATCAAATCAAAAACCTGTTCTTGTTAACCTAGAAAAAGTCTACGAAATAGTGGTTTCACACGAAAAGCAACTAGAAGCGTATGGCAAGCAGATAGAACTGTTAACAAAAAAATCGGCAGCCTGAGAGAGGAAAACGAATCTCTCAGGCTACAACGCGATCGCATTTCGCAGATCATAAAAGAAGACCCGCCTCCGTCGCACGACTTGGCGGGTTAAATTTTATTAGGCAACAAGCGTTGCATTGCGACGCTTGTGTATTACAATTATGGCATGCTAGATGTACAAAACAAGAAAAAGCAATATGGCTGACCCCAAAGACGCGGAGTCAACAGAAGGCAACGGACACGATCAAAACCTCCCGCCTGAAGACGTGGAAGCAGAATACGTGTATGACGAAATTTACGACGAGAGATTCGGCATGGATAACGGGCATGAGGAAAACCCCGTACCAGTAGAACAAGAACAAGATTTGCCAGAGGAGGATGATAAACCGTGAACTTCTTGCCATCAACGTGCTATCAGGTTTTTCAAGCTCGCAGTACAGGTTGGTATTTCCTTAGGTGGGAAAACTACCCCAAAGATTATGCTTGGCAGTTTGGTCTAACACCCAAAAAGATTGTGTACGAATTTTTTAAAATCAATGGCGGGATACTAGGCTATTACTTGGTAAATTTGGCACAAAAAAGTTTCTATCATTGCGGAGACACTTTAGAGTCTGTCAAGACCAAGCTAGAATCCCTTAACGGCTTGATTAAAAAGATTTACGTTTCGACAGATAGAGCCAAAATCCCAAACTTAGTAGAAGAGCTTATTAATCCCACAAGCGTTGTCGATGACTGCCATCTTATTTACGAGGCGACGCACATAAATAGATTTAGACCCTACGACGCTAAGTCAAACTTTGCTGATCCACGAGAACTACAGGACTTTGGTATCAACAAGAGAGAACTTTACCAAAAGTTTCTAGATGTGAACGGCGGTCAGCTTGGGTTCTACGTTTACAAACCTAGAACCGACGAAGTGCTGTATTTTAACCAAGTCCGTGACTTGAAACAGGCACTCTTCGCGACTTAACTCCTAGTTAAACCGCATCACTTTCTGAACCATGACAACTGAACCACAAGATGCCAATACGGTAATTGCGGCACTGAATAGTCAAGAGTGCGGCGAGTAGAAAATGGGTAAAAATTGTGGATCTGCATGTGCCACCTACACCGCCATTTTCGGGCGGAGAAGAGTGGAGGAGGACGGGGAAACTAGGCTTTATAGATTGTCACGAAACCATAATACTATGCAATAGCTATCATTATTCGATTTGGGGGAAGACCCGACAGTCGTCCCACCAGTCACCTACTTACCGAACTTCCTACCCAAGGAAGAAGCGGATGCTCTCCTAGAACACTGCCTAGCCTTAAACTGGCAACAAAATCAAATTAAAATGCTGGGGAAAGTGTTGGCAGTACCTCGATTAGAAACCATCTATGGCGATGCCGGATGCGACTACCTGTACTCTGGGCAAGTTCTGCTGCAACCTCGACCTTGGATGCCGGAATTGCAAGCAGTACGACTCAAGGTCGAAGAGAAAACCAACAGCTCGTTCAACATTGTTATTGGCAACTTTTACCGCAACGGGCAAGACTCTATCGGCTGGCACAGTGACAACGAACCGTCGATGGGTGTTCGTCCTTGCATCGCGTCGATTAGCTTGGGAGTAGCTCGTAAATTTTCCTTGAAAGCAAGGGTTAAAAAGCGATATTCAATCAGTCGAGATCATGGTCACATTTGGGGAACCTTACCGCCAGAAAACCCCAAGCCAGTGCATTACTGGCTGGAACACGGCTCACTGTTGATCATGCTACCCGGTTGCCAAGAGGCGTGGGTACACCAAGTGCCAAAAAGCAAGGATGCCGGGCAACGGGTAAATTTGACTTTTCGTCCTCATATCAAAGGACGTTAAAGGAACTCGAAATATGGCACATGTCAACGAATTTTCTGTAAAAATTCCCCAAGGGAATGAGGATGCATCTGGGTACACTGCCCTCAAGCATGGCACAAAATACAGCATTGTCTTGCGAAACGGCAAGCAAGTTAGATGCAATGCCAAAGTAGAGATTGATGGTAAGGATCAAGGAACATGGCGGTTGGATGCACAAGAGATAATCACGATTGAACGTCCAGCACATGACTCAGGAAATTTTACTTTTTATCAATTGGATAGTTCAGAATCTCAGGCTATTGGATTGGATGGTGCAGACCCAAATTTAGGCTTGCTCAAGGTTACGTTTACGCCAGAGAAAATCCAGCATACGTAAACACCGTTAGAACATATTCTGGAACTGGTGGCGGTCAGTCTTACTCAACGAATAAGTCCGTAGAAAGAAGTGGGGGTGCTAGAGGGATGTCCGCTGGCGGCACTGGATTATCTGGAGAGAGTACTCAGAAGTTTGGACGCGCCGTGGAAATTCAATTAGATTACAGCCAAGAAACTGTAATTCATCTTCGCCTGACTGCCAAGAACGATATAGATGAACCTCGACCACTTACTAATTATTCCAACCCAGTGCCACCACCAATCATCTAGATTCTTATTGCAAAAATACAACGCCATTGTCGGGTGGCAATTGGCGCTTTCGCGATCGCATTGCACTTTAAAATTACCAAAGAACGAGGTGGCAGCGAGGGTGTCAAGTTAGCGGAGCGCCCTTCGACGCACGAGTGCGAGACTCTTGGTTCTTTTTTTCTAGAAAGCTGAATATTAGCTCAAATTTAGCACAGCAATTTTCACCTCTTCCCCCACGCATTATGTTCGTAAGACTTCTGTCTTTTAAGATTACTGCTTTGCAAGCAGGATGTCAGCGGTTCGAGTCCGCTAACCTCCATAGAAGATTCTAGTCTAATATATTGCTCTGTTGTGAATAAGCGCTATTGTCCGGGCCGCATGGGATAAAGTGTCATAGAGATATACCCGAATGGTAAATGGAGGTATATGGTATGAACAAGCCTAACTTTCAGGTAATGAGTTGGAGAGATTTACATGCCCATGTTCTAGCGCATCGAGATGATGACGAAGCGTTCTATGCCTATGTAGACAAGTTACACACAGAGGCAAACTGGATTGAAATGCCACCGCTCAATTCACTTAATGACCTGAAAAACTATCCTGAGTTCGTTGAGAGTTTTGGTAACGCTTCAGAGTCACCACAAGAGTCCTAAGGGAATACCAAAAAATAAATTATCCATTCCGTAGGGTGTGTTAGCGACAGCGTAACGCACCATTTTAGCCTATTATGGTGCGTTACGACGTTCCGTCTAACGCACCCTACACTCTACACTTATTGGAGATTTTTTTAATTGGAAGTCCTAAGTACAATTGAACAGAAATGCGCTCCCGCAGTCCCCACCTAAAAATACTTGTCGAGTCTGCTAAATGCCTGCTGGGTCTTTACAAAAAGACGTTCGACCTCTACTTTTTGGGTAACATTTGCCTGTACTGCGATCGCTTTACCGCCCGCGCTGACAATCTCGTCAACCACGCGATCGGCTGCTTCTTTGCTAGAGGCATAGTTGACTACAATGCACCTTCGGCTGCCTGGTGTTTGGCGATCGCTGCACCGATGCCTTTGGAGGCACCTGTAACGACTGCGATTTTTCCTTCTAGTTTTTTCATAATCATGAGTCCTGTGATTGTTGAACGGAACATTACCAACTGCTTTTAGGGTGCTTCAAATCTGTGCCGTACCGCCATCAACACATAGCTCGATGCCGTTCACAAAGCTGCTGTCGTCTGAAGCGAGAAAGACAACAGCTTTGGCAATTTCATCAGGCGTGCCGACTCGTCCCAGCGGGATCGTGTTGACTAATTCCTGCAATTTCTCGTCACTCAGCCCCAGGTGATCATAAGCAGGAGTCGGAATCACACCAGGACTGATGGCATTCACCCGGATCTGGCGCTCTTTGAGGTCGAGTATCCAATTACGGGCAAACGATCGCACAGCGGCTTTGGTGGCGCTATAAACGCTGAAGGCTGGAGTGCCTTTTATCGAAGCGATTGAGGCGTTCAGGATGATGGAAGCACCGTTTGGCAATAGCGGCAGTGACTTCTGCACAGTGAACAGGAGACCTTTAACGTTAATGTTGAATGTTTTGTCAAAGTGTTCTTCGGTGATTGATCCGAGTGGAACAATTTCACCAACGCCAGCATTGGCGAAGACTACATCAAGGTGTCCTTGTTCTTGCTTGATCGTGGCGAACAGGAGATCGAGGTCTGCCAGCTTGGAGACATCGCTCTGAACCCCTGTGACTTTTTTACCGATCGCTTCCGCAGCAGCATCAAGTTCAGTTTGGCGACGACCTGTAATGAAGACATGGGCACCTTCGGCGACAAAACGCTTAGCTGTGGCAAGACCAATGCCGCTGGTGCCGCCAGTGACAAGCGCGATTTTTCCGTCTAGTTTTTTCATCATGATCAGTCCTACGGTTGTTGAGCTTGAACGTGAACCAAATAGCTTAGTTACACACTTTGGTAAAAAAAGAGCACCTGCGAACTCATTACTTCCGGCACCTGCTACGAGCTTGAGCCTCGCTTAGCACCTGTTCAATGGTGACTTCTGCTAGTGCTCCTTTCAATGCTTGTTCCGCCCCACTAAACAGCTTTTCCAACGTCGCTTGAATATTGGCTCCCACGTCACAACTCACATTTGGGCTGAGGCTGCTCAAAGCAAATAAGTCGGCGTCCTCTTCGGTCGCCTCGTACGCGTCAAGCAACGTGATCTTACTGCCAGGACGCGCCAGCAGCGCGCCGCCGCCGACGCCAAACTGCGTTCGAGTCAGTCCAGCTTTGCGTAAGATGCTAAGTATGCGTCGCACCACAACTGGATTAGTGTTAACGCTTGCCGCAATTTCCTCTGATGTTGCTGGCCGACCTTTGGCATACTCTAGGTAAGCTAAAACGTGCGTAGCAACTGCAAAACGACTGTTCACAGGGCAGAACTGAATCCTGAATGTGTAATCAAATCTATTACACTTATAGCTGACCCCAATTTCTGTGTCAAGCAATTCATTAAACTTTGGGCAAAACGGTCTAGCGTGGGTGTGCTGTTGGGCTAAATCACCTACCATTTTTGCCTTTTCTACCCATGTCGTAACTAGATTTCATGCTTCTTTGTCCAAAGTCCAATATCTGTAACCTGAGTTTTACTATTATGCTTAGGCTAGATTAGACAAGTAAGCGAAAACAGTAGATTTGGATGAAATATTACATGAATTCCAAATGAGCCTCATCCCAAATAAGTAAATTTCTCTATCAAAAGGCTTAATTCTGATTCGCTGACAGTTAATTTTTTTCTTAGGTTCCGTGTCATCCATGAAATCCTCTGAGCCTCAAACTGACTTTGAAGAAAATTATCCAGAAACTCCATTAGAGCCACCACGCAAAAAGAGTTGGTGGCTTTGGTTGTTGTTACTACCACTATTCATAGGAGGAGGCTTTTTCCTTTGGCGTTTTCTCAATCCTCCAAATAAAGCACCTGCCGCGGCTACCGCTGGACCACCACCGGCAGCAGTTAAGCTAGCCACAGTGCAAGCAGGTGGAATTGAAGATAGTTCAGAATTTACTGCCAGTACAGAATCGCGCAACTCAGTAAGGCTCCAGCCGAGAATTCAGGGCTATGTAACCCAGATATTTGTCAAACCGGGAGACTCAGTCCGAAAAGGAGCGGCAATTATCCAAATAGACCCTAGACAGCAACAAGCATCAGTCAATAGTGTTAGCGCTGCAGCTGAGGGCGCTAAGTCACAACTTGCAAATGCTCGTGCTGAGCTTACTTCCTTAGAAGCTCAGCGGCTATCCAACGAAGCTGATGTGAAACTGAACCAACAAGAATACCAAAGGTATTCTAATCTGGCAGATCAAGGAGCCGTAGCTCGACAAATTAGCGACCAGTATCTCAATAAGCGAGATGTAGCAAAAGCTACACTTCGCGCAACTATTGGTAAGATTCAAGCGCAGCAAGCTACCATTAACCAAGCTCAAAAATCCATACAGCAGGCACAAGCCAATATTAGCGAACAAAAAGTCCAGCTTCAGTACTACACAATCACCGCTCCCTTTGATGGTATTGTTGGCGAGATTCCAGTTAAAGTGGGTGATTTCCTTAATACTACTACACAACCCAGTAATACTTTAAATCCTTCATTCGGTGTTACTTCCACAACAGTAGCTACCATTACTCAGAACCAACCTTTAGAAATAAACATCAATGTGCCAATTGAGCGTGGACCCCAATTACGTAAGGGAATGCTAGTGGAGGTCTTGGACGCGCAACGTCGGAGTTTAGGTAATAGTAAAGTATTTTTTATTGCCCCAAGCGCTAGTAGTACTCAAGCAATACTGATCAAAGCACTGTTTGATAACTCTAAAGGTCAACTGCGAGCAGATCAATTTGTGGAGGCTAGAGTGATCTGGAATCAGCGTGTGGGAGTGTTAATTCCAACTACAGCAGTGGCTCCTGTCGCTGGGGAAAATTTTGTCTACGTAACGCAAACGAAACAATCCCCAGACGGAAAGTCGCAACTAGTAGCTCGGCAAAAGCGTGTAAAGTTAGGCAACATTAAAGGTAATAGCTACCAAGTCCTCGAAGGATTACAGCCTGGAGAGAAAATTATCGTCTCAGGGCTGCTTAATCTTCGGGATGGTGCGCCGATAAATCTTCAGCCTTAGTTATATGGACTGGTTAGTGGTTAGTGGTTAGTG
>CAZZYE010000022.1:0-21864 GCA_964658145.1 uncultured Stigonema sp. | reverse complement strand
AAATTAATTAATTGAGTCAAAGAAATGAATACTATGAATGAGGAATTATACGATAGGGGACTGGAAAAAGCTAAGCAAAAAGACTACGCAGGAGCAATCGAGGAATTTACCCATGCTTTGCAGTCTGCACCTTACTTTGTCGAAGCTTACTTTCAACGGGGTTTGGCATACTACGACTTAGGAGAAATTCTTCAGGCAGTTTCAGATTATACAGAAGTTCTGAAGCTGAATTCCCAGAGTGTAGAGGCATATTATTGTCGCGCTTTGGCAAGGGTAGTGCTGAAAAATCTGCCTGGGGCGCTTGAGGATGTGGATCAAGTTATTCGCCTTAATGGCAATTATGCTGCTGCTTATAGTTTGCGGGGAACAGTGCGGCGCAAACAGGGTTTTATTCAAGACGCGATCGCCAACTTCAAAAAAGCTGCTGAATTATATCTAGAGCAAAAGGATAAAGAGAACTGTCGTCAGTGTTTGGAAAAAATTAAACAGTTGCAACCAACAGAAAAACCGATTGCTGTTGACCAATCAGTTTACAACCCAAAGCCAATAACATCCGAAAAGGAATATTTCACTCAGTTACTAGAAAAGGCGTCCAAGGGAGACACTCGTTCGTCATTGGAGGATTTAAGCTGGGCGTTAAAAGTCGATCCGCAGGATGCGCAAGCCTACTGCTGTCGAGGGGTTGTGCGTTGCAAACAGGGAAATTATCAGGATGCTATTTCGGACTTTAATCAAGCGCTGCGACTGAATCTTCAAGACCCTATTGTATATCGTAACCGAGGAAAGGCGCGTTTTCAGTTAGGAGATCATCAAGGAGCACTCGCCGATTTCAACTCTGCACTCCAGATGCAATCTCAGGACGCGCTGCTTTATGTTGCCAGAGGAAATGTCTATCGGGCAATGGGCAATCATTTCGGTGCAATTAAAGACTATACTCAAGCACTGCAAATTAATCCCGATGATGCTCAAGCTTACTACAATCGAGGTATGGCTTATACTTGTATAGAAGAAATGCAACGCGCCGTTGAAGATTATCAGCGTGCAGCAAGTATGTTTTGTGAAAAAGAAGATTGGGGAAATTACCAACAAGTAATAGAAAGCTTGAAAAAAATTCAGCTTATTAGTTATGACTCCAAAAACACGACGCCTAATTTGCTAAGCCAACGCTTGTTAAGACTGGTGGGAGGATACTGGGAAATCGCCCAACGACTGATGGAACAGGCAAAGAATTACTATCCAGGGATGTCAGAAGAGTGGTATATGGAAAAAGTGATTCAGGACTTGGAAGGCGATCGCTCTTAGGTAAGACTGATTTGCTTTTGGTTTTTGTTCCAGAACAAGAGCAAACTTTGCTGATTTTGCTGGATCGTGTGTGTTGTGCCATTCGATTCAGACAAAGTAGGTCAGTTATTAACCTGCTATTCTGTTAACTGTCTTAACTGTCCGCTCATGTTGCCATTTTTTTAAATTAGTTATTTAACTGTCTTATTTGCTATTGCATCTTTCTTATGAAGCTGAGAATATAAGAACGAGAAATCAGTAGGGTACATCTACCGGATAAGTTACGGTAATTCGTAACTTTGAGCAAAAGAACCCATACATCTCGCTTTATTTTTCGTAGTAAGTGCCACGGCAAATAAAGCGAGTTTTTTAGATTTGCAAACAATTATGGCTAAAAATTATGAGGTTTTTCTAATAATTAACTTAAATTTACATTTTGTCATTTAGCAATTTTATGCTTAGGATATCTCAATTGAAAATTGTTAGCTTTGGGGCTAGGAATAGGTAAGGCATCTGCCCCTACTGCAATCTATTAATGGGGGATATTCCACACGCCACAGTCGTTACTGGCAGCAGATAAGCGTGGGTTTGAAAAATGTTGATAGCTAACGGGAAAAACAATATTGTGCGAATTTTGCGCTATCACCCAAAATACATAAAGCGCCAAGAGTTTAATGCAATTACAAAAGCAATTTATATAAAATTTCAAGCAATTAATCAGATTTATGAAACTGGGAATAACTTAGAAGAAATTAAGGCAGCAGCAGCAAAACTTTACGAAGCTTTTGATCTGGTGAAACATCCGCCAGCACCAATAATGCAAACAGCGATTTTAATAGCGGCGCTGGGACTGCTTGACCCTAGTAACCCAATTTACCGCAATTCCTATAAAGACGCAGTACAAGCAATTTTAGACGGGCTTAAGAAGGAGGGCAGTTGATCTCTATAATCATATCTTGCACCACCGCCTTGTTGCGAAAATCGAAGCCCAAAAAGCCCATTATTTCGTAGGGTGGACACTGCCCACCAGCCTTTATAGTGATTATTTTTTTTGCAGAAACAGAAGCAGATACAAATGAATTTTGGAAAAGCATCGGTAATTATCAGCAACGTACTTTAATGTCAGCGAAACAATTAGAAAAAGAATTAAAACAGGTGTTGGTTGAGGCTGGCTACGATTCTAAGGAGAAAATTATTGACCTTGTGCAAGAGGTTAAACGCGAAATAGCAGCAGAACGCAAACAACAACAAGATTAGATTAGATGAAAACAATTCCTCAGTTGATTTTTTTGGATACTAATGTTTATCTCATTGGTGCAGTTGATCTAGACAGTGCTGAAGGTGAGATTTTGCAACGGTTAGGGTGGGAAATCCCAGGCGATTATAGGTATGAGGTGGTGATTTCTGAGGAATTAATTGAGCAAATTTCCAGAGTTGCTAAACGGTTAAAGAATAAGGATTGGGCGGGTGAAATCATTGGACGGATTTGGCATGCGCGTCAGTTCGTTATGTTCAAATTGATGACTCTACCTTGGCTACAATAGAAGCACAAGGAATTATCCCCCGTGAAGATGTAGGAGTTTATTTGACGGCGAAAGAAGGACAAGCACAATATTTTATTTCTGGTAACCATAAGTTAATTCGCATTTTAGCTCAATAAACTGGCGAGTTTGAGTGTTTGACTCCATCAGAATTTGTAAGCAAGTACCTGAATTCCTACTGGAGTTTAGACTAAACCATGAAAAACGACCCAGCACGGCTGAGTTAATAAGAGACTTGCCAAAAGTATGAATAAGCTTTGATATTAAACCGCAATGGATGGTTCTTTGCGTGGCTTTGTTGCTCTTTTTTTAACAGTAGGATATCGGTTTTTACGGCAACGGGGTTTTCCTGGTTCCCAGCCTGGTGACTTTCCGCGAGGTTTGGGTGGAGTGGCTGGTGTACCAATCGCCGCTAAAACTCCCCCCATAGCTTGAGCGACTCTTCCAGGGGTCAATTTATCAAGGGATTTCTGCCAAGGCAAAGGATTATCAGCAACGATATCACGGGCTAACCATAATTCCCAAGTCATTAGAGGCATCAAGTCACTCCACCGCTCACATTGCTTGGGAGTACCCAACTTTGGTACAGTCCAATGTAAGCGCTGTTTTAAAAAACGATACCAGTGATCTATCGTAAAGCGACGCAAGTAGAATCGCCAAACTTCTTCTAAGGTGGGCATTTGTTCTCCGACCCATGCTAACCATAAAGGTTTGGATATTCTCAAGTTACCTTGTGCATCGAGACGTTCAACTCTCAGGACTAGCATCGGGCGTGTAGCAGCTTTACGGAAATGCAAATTTTCCCACTTGCTTACACGCACCCGTCCCAACTTTGGATCATTCTCTTCTAAGACAGATGCTGCTTCACACCATGTTGTGGGCTCATTGAGTTGGAATTTAGCACCATGCTTTTTCGGACGACCCCTACCAGCTGGAGTTTAGACTAAATTCTATTTTTAAGGCTAAAACCCTTGTGTAGCAAGCATTTTAGACTTGGAAATCTAAACCTTGCTTATAAATTAGGAAAGCCTGTCAGGATAAGGGTTTGGCGGTTTGGAAAACAAAATTAGTCTAAACTCCAATTCCTAACTGTGGATGGTATATTTTGCTAACTAGATAATTTTTCAACAAAACTTTGATGTTCTGGTGTAGATAATCTTTTAATGATAGCGATGCTTCGCTGCCGAAGTCATAGCCCAAGGTTCCTAAAGTGTAAATAAGGTTTGTCTTGAGACTGGGGTAATGCCATCGTTGGGGTAACTGACCGTGAGGGATGTTGCAACTGCTGTGGCTGGTTGATCTAACCCCCCCAACCCCCCTTCCCTAGTAGGGAAGGGGGGAGTAATTTCTTGTTCTCTGACTCCCCTCTCCTCGTAGGAGAGGGGTTGGGGGAGAGGTTATTATGTAAGCTTATAAACCATTACAGACATTTTTGCAATCTACTTACTTCAAATAAATCTAGTTATTTGCATTATATTTGCTTGATGATAAATTTATTACCCCGTCGCGATCGCAATGCTTACCGAAGAGTGCGCGACTATTTCTCTACTGTCTGAGAGTCATCAAAACCCAGTGTATTTTTTATAATAAAAGTATTGTATTTGACGGTGTAATATTTATTTAGACTTGTGTTATAAAAAAATAGTGTAATTACTATTACAAGAAATAAGTTATTTACATTACATAATTTTATGTTAAAAAGTTATGTAAAGGGAAGCTCATCAACCAAAAGTTAAGTTTTTAAATTTATATAAAATTGGGGTGCAAGTAGCATTGTCACCAGAATGTCTGCTGTCGCCAACTCCGGGGGATTTAACCATCACTATAAAGATAAAGTTTTGATGACAACTCCACCAGACTCTCAAGATCAAGGATTGCAACTCGCCGAAATTGTAGAACAATCAATTTGTCAATCAGCAAAAATGCTTAGTATGGACAATGCCGCCACACGCCTATCTTCAAAACGCAGTCGCGGTATGGTTCTGACAGCTGCTGGACTGAAGCGATTGCAAGCAGCCATCATGGCGGCAGAACAGGAAAAATCTGGGAACCGCTTCACTATTGAAGAACTTAGCGAGCACATGAGAGTCTCTACCAAAACTGTCAGCCGACTTTGGTCGCTCACAGCAGGATTAGACCAACGGACTCTAAAACTTTGCTTTAGTGCCTTTAATCTGGAATTGACAAAAGAAGATTATACCACCTTAGGCAGTTTCAGCACCCATAGCAATCCGGATGTTGTGGCTCAGTTGCCTCAAGACCCAGAATTGCTGAATTTTCCCCGATTTTACAAATATCCCGGTGGTCCGGAACCACTCGATTCGATTTTTTACATCCCTCGCCCCCCAATCGAAGAACTGGCTTACCAAGAAATCACCCAACCAGGATGCTTCATTCGCATTAAAGCCCCGAAAGAAATGGGGAAAAGCTCACTCATGTACAAGGTTTTGGCTCACGGTCAGAGTTTGGGCTATCAAACTGTGAATTTGGACATGAACCGAGTTGATGCTTCCATTCTGACCAACGTTGATAAATTCTTGCGCTGGTTCTGTAAAAGTGTCTCTCAACAATTGAACCTAGAACCGAACTTGGATGACTATTGGGATGAAGAGATTGGCAGCAAGTTAAGCTGCACCATCTACTTATTCGCATATCTGCTAGAGCATCTTGATCGTCCTCTGGTTTTAGCGTTGAATGAAATCAACAGGATTTTTGAATATCCGGAACTGGCACAAGAATTTTTGCCCCTGCTGCGAAGTTGGCATGAGTCAGCTCAACAGGAACTGCAGGCGCAAAAACTGCGGTTAGTAATAGTATATTCTACAGAAATTTATATTCCCCTAAACATCAACCAGTCCCCTTGTAATGTGGGGTTACCGCTGCAGTTACCAGAGTTTACCTGCGCTCAAGTGCAAGATTTGGCACTGCGTTATGGACTAGATTGGCAACATAATCAAACTGAGCAACTGATGGCAATAATTGGGGGTCATCCAGCGTTGGTGCGTATTGCTCTCTATCACCTTTGCCTATCTGATGTAACGTTATCGCAACTATTACTTGCAGCAAGTACTTCATCGGGAATTTATAGCGCTCATTTACGGCGACAGTTGACTACGCTGCAAAAAAACTCCGAATTGGTAGATGCCCTTGAAGCAGCGACAAAGAACGTACATGGCATTTCCCTAGAACCCATACTCGCTTATAAATTAGAGAGCATGGGATTGGTGAAGCTCAATCGAGATGGCGTTACAATTAGTCGGGAGTTATATCGTAATTATTTTAAATCGCACTTATTTAACAGATGAGCCTCTATAAGGTTGGCGGCAGCTTGAGATATGATGACCAGAACTATGTTGAGCGCCGCGCTGATTCTGAACTCTATCGCACACTCAAAGCTAGTGAGTTTTGTTACGTCTTCAACTCACGGCAAATGGGTAAATCTTCGCTGTTAGTCCGCACCAGGCATCGGTTGCAACTTGAAGGGTATAGCTGTACCTGTGTTGATCTGACCCAGATCGGCAGTGAGAATATCACCCCCCAGCAGTGGTATAAGGGCTTAGTTGTAAGGCTTTTGCATGGATTTAATCTGGTAGGTTTCGTCAACTTCAAGGCTTGGTGGCAAGAGCATGAGGATCTCTCACTCTTGCAGCGTTTGAGTCAGTTTATCGAAGAGGTGTTGCTGGTCAACATACCTAATGAGCAAATTTTTATCTTTATCGATGAAATTGATAGCATTCTGAGCTTGAATTTCTCTGTTGATGATTTTTTTGCCTTGATTCGCTTTTGCTACAACCAAAGAGCGCATAATTCAGAATACTCGCGCCTCACATGGGCACTGTTCGGGGTAGCAACCCCTGCCGATTTAATTGGCGATAAAAAAAGGACACCCTTTAACATTGGCACAGCCATCGAGTTGTCGGGGTTTCAACTGCAAGAAGCGCAGCCGTTGATGAAGGGATTAGAGGGTCAGGTTAGTAACTTCCAAGCTATTTTCCGGGAAATCATGGCGTGGACAGCGGGACAGCCGTTTCTGACGCAAAAGCTTTGTCAGTTAGTGGTGAGAGCAACGCAAGAAACGCAAAATAATAGTTTTATGCCACCCCCAGGTACAGAGATATTTTGGGTAGAAAATTTGGTGCGCGATCGCCTAATTGACTACTGGGAATCGCTTGATGAACCAGAGCATTTGCGGACAGTCAGGGACCGCCTTTTGAGGAATGAGCAACGGGCTGGTGGATTACTCGGCGTTTATCAGCAACTCTTACAGGGCGTTGAGATTAGAGTAGACGACTCTCAAAAACAAACTGAACTGCTGCTATCGGGTTTAGTGGTGAAACAGCAGGGTTATTTGCAGATTAAAAACCGCATTTATCGAGAGGTTTTTTGCTTTGAATGGGTAGAAAGACAATTACAAAACCTGCGCCCCTACTCCCAATTGTTCGACGGTTGGGTAGCATCTTACCAGCAAGATAAATCGCGGCTATTGCGCGGACAGGCGTTGATTGATGCCCAACTCTGGTCAGATGGTAAAAGCTTGAGCGACCTGGACTATAAGTTTTTAGCTGCTAGCACTGAACTAGATAGACTTGAAGTCCAACTTGGTTTAGAAGCGGAACGCACCCAATTCGTTGAAGCGCGACTCGTTCTAGAGAAAAAAGCTGCCAAACGACAAAGAATCTTGCTAATTGGCGTCACCATAGCATTGCTACTTGCTTGCTTTTTAGGGGGAACTACATATTTTCAGTATCGCTCTTCAGTGACGAGTGAACATTTGGCAAGGATAAGCGAAATTAAAGCTGTAGTGTCGTCATCTGAAGGATTGTTTGCATCCAATCGACGATTGGATGGGCTTGTAGAAGCTATCAAGGCGACAAAAAAACTGCAACTCGTCAATATTTCCGATCCAAATATTAAGAATCAGGTGAAAAATGCACTGGCGCAAGCCGTTTATGGAGCTGATGAATACAACCGCTTATCAGGGCATCAAGCAGCTATTTTAGCAGTAGATATCAGTCCTGATAGTTCTGTGATTGCTTCAGCTAGCGCAGACAACACAGTCAAACTGTGGCGGCGTGACGGTACTCTATTGAAAACTCTCCTCGGTCATACTGCACCTGTGAGGGCAGTATCTTATAGCCCTGACGGTAAGACGCTTGTTTCCGCTTCTGACGATCGCACCGTAAAAATTTGGCAACAGGATGGTGAGCCAGCGCTGAAGACGGGTTTCCCGCCTGTGGCTCCTGGCGATAGCGAAGCGTTAGCGAGTCTTCGCCCAAGGGGCGACGCCAAAGGCGAACGAGCGTCACCCCGAAGGGGTAAGTTACTAAAAACTCTTACTGGTCATAATGCGCCGATCTGGGTAGTCACGTTTAGCCCAGATGGTCAGCAAATTGTTTCTGCAAGTATGGATAGTACTATCAAGATTTGGCAGCGATCCGGTAAGTTACTTAAAACTTTTCAAGGTCACTTGGGTGGAGTATATGGATTGGCATTTAGTCCGGATAGTCAGATCTTTGTCACTGCGGGTCTAGATAATATGCTAAAATTTTGGCAGCGATCGGGTCAACTGCTAAGAACCATACATAATGCAGGGCAGAATACCAGACTCGCCTTCAGCCCAGACGGTAAGATGATCGCTTCGTCAAGCTCAGACAACACTGTCAAACTTTGGACTCAAGACGGTACGTTGTTGAAAACCTTTCATGGTCATACTGCGATCGTCACGGGTGTCGCATTTAGTCCGGATGGTCAGCAAATTGCATCTTCCAGTATGGACAAAACCATAAAAATTTGGCACATTAACGGCTCAGAATTAGCTACGTTTAGAGGGCATAGCTCACAAGTGTGGGGGCTTGCTTGGAGTCACGACGGCAGCTTCATTGCCTCAGCAGGCACAGATAATTTTGTCAGACTCTGGCAAAGTCACAACCCATTACTTTCAAGCATCACTGCTCACGAAAATGGAATATATGGACTAGATATCAGTTCTGATAGCACAACAATTGCCACAGCAGGATCTGGTCAGGACAACACGGTTAAACTTTGGGATCGTCAAGGCAAATTGCTGGAAACATTTGTGGGACATAAAGCACCAGTAATCTCTGTTGATATTAGCCCTGATGGCAAATTGATTGCTTCTGCTAGTTTGGACACTACTGTAAAACTTTGGCAGCGAGATGGTGATCCGGATCGCAGTTCTTATGAGGGAAACCCTCCGAAAGAAACTGCGGTGCTGAAGACGGGTTTCCCGCATGTGGCGACTGGCGTTAGCGCTGTTCGCGTTCGCGCCGCGTCACCCCGTTGGCGTAGCGGCGATCGCAGGACAAGGGGAACTTTAGTCAGGACTTTCAGTGGTTTTCATGCTATGGTGACATCAGTCGCCTTCAGTCCTCAAGGTAATATCCTTGCTGCATCAAGTCAAGATGATACACTGAAGCTTTGGAAGCTTGACGGTGAGCCAGCGCTGAAGACGGGTTTCCCGCCTGTGGCTCCTGGCTAACCCCGAAGGGGTACATTGGTAAAAACTCTCATTGGGGGTGGCACAAGTCTGTGGCGACTGGCATTCAGCCCAGACGGTCAAAGAATTGCTGTCGGCAGTGGAGACGGTACAATTAAAGTCTGGAAACTTGATGGCACCTTAGAGAGAAGCTTTCAAGGTCACAGTGCTACTGTGTGGATAGTTGCATTTAGCCCAGACGGTAAAACCATCGCTTCTGGTAGTGGAGATGCTACCGTCAAGCTTTGGAAACTTGACGGTGATCCGGATCGCAGTTCTTATGAGGGAAACCCTCCGAAAGAAACTGCGGTGCTACAGGAGGGTCTCCCTCGTGTCGGCTCTGGCGATAGCGAAGCGTTAGCGAGTCTTCGCCCAAGGGGCGACGCCAAAGGCGAACGAGCGTCACCCCGAAGGGGTACTTTGTTGAAAACTTTTACAGGTCATACTGCAGCAGTGTGGGGAATTTCGTTTAGCCCGGACGGTAAAACCATCGCCTCCGGAAGTGTCGATAATATGGTGAAATTGTGGAAGTTGGACGGCACAGAACTGGCGACACTCAGAGGGCATAGTTCTGCGGTGCGTTCTGTTGAATTCAGCCACGACGGCACAATCCTTGCTTCGGTTGGTGAAGACAGCAAGTTAATTCTGTGCAATTGGCAACGAATTCTCAAACTAGATTTATTAGCACAGGGATGCGATATCGTGCGAGATTATCTGAGGACGAATGCAGCTGTAGAGTCAAGCGATACCAAAGGCGCTGCTGACGCAGGACGCCATTTGTGCCAATAAACACCAGATGATTTTCCACGACGAATGCATAGCAGAGTTTTATGGTAAGGCAAGCAGTGATAAATACTTGTCTTGGTAAAATAATGCGATCGCATCAAAATTCCGACGTAGCAAATTTTCAACCTGTAAAGTCGAACAGTTGCCAAGCCGAATCCAAATAACATAAAGGTGGATTCCCAAATACTAAGCTGAGGTCGTGCATATCCGCGTCTTTCGAGACAATCATCAAATCATTGGACTTTGCATAATCCCAAACTATTGGATCGATAGTTGATTTCATGTCAACATCTCGAACGTGAAGGGAATTTGGGAAAAGGTCAGTCAAAAAGTAATTTCATGCGGATATTGGCACAGTCATAAACCGACGCTCGCGGTCAGCCGCATATGCGATGCAGGCTTTTAAATCTTCCCGCGTTAAATCGGGAAAGTCTTCAAGTATCTCTGCGGAGTATATTTTCCTGATAGCAATGATAGGAAAACCAAGAACAAGAAAATAGCGAGTTGTATTCCCAACGATATCAAAAACTTTCGGGTAGGTTCGTCAACATAAAACCAATTTTGCCAATGATTCAATATCAGATTCATGGTCGCTATTTAGATAGTAATGGGTGCATCAACATTAACTTGTTTTTCTTCAATATCAAAAGCAATATCATATTCTGACAGTTTCATAGCCACGTTTTGTTTTGCCATATCTAACATCTGACGGCGCATATCCATTCCCATTTCACCAGAACCGAGAATAAAAAAGTTAAGTTGAGCCTGGGTCAGATGAGTTCCATTTTGGACAAGATCTTTAAAATTCACCTCAGTATTGCGAGAGTCAATACCAAATAAATCATTAGTACTTTCTAAAATGACTTGGCGAATTAAAGCTCGATCGTTGTCCGAAATCTCCCGATAGAAAGTTAAATAAATTAGAGAAACGATTTTTTTGCCTCCCGAAAAGTTCTCGATACTAAATCCGGTGAGGGAACTATTGGGAACTATCGTTAACGTCCCTTTCCCGGAATTGCGAATTTTAGTAGAACGTAAACCAATTGATTCGACTCTGCCAAATGTGCCATCAGGCAAGCCGATATAATCATCAACAACAAAAGGTCGGTCGATATAAATAACGATTCCACCTAATAGCTGCTCTAAAAGTTGTTTAGCAGCAAAGGCAATGGCTATTCCCCCAATTCCTAAACTCGTCACTAAACCCAATACGTTGATGTGGTGGGTCTGGGCAAAAATGAAGAAGATGGTCAGAAAAATAAGTGCGTCCGCTAGGATATTAGCGACAACTAATAACTCACCATTAATTTTTTGCTTTAGGGTTGATTCTATCAGGTAAAAGTCAAAAAACTTGTCAAACAGGCGTGAGCATAACCAGCCCACTGTAATGGCTATTGATAAACCGAGAGCAAATTCTACATACTTGAGTAAATCTGGAAGAGGAACAATTAACAGAACCAGGTCAATCAGTATCAAGGAAGCAACCGATTTTAACCACTTTTGGTAAGGAGAAAAAACTTGCCGATAGATTCTTTTCGCTTGCGGAGACACGAAGCGAGTCGTAACTAATTCATTCATTTTATTCAAGCAGAAAACCACAAAAAATAAGCAACCAAAAAAAATGACTGATATGCCAATCAAAAAGGCGATAATTGCCAGGCAATTCAGATTATCTTCAATTATTTTAGAGAGTGCATTCAGATTATTTTGAATTATTTCAGATGGGAAAAGTTCCACAATACAATCAACTCCTTTTTCTTTTATGTCTAATGCTTGCTACGCCATCAACAACTCTATAACACTTGCAAAATTTCTTTGACTATGATCAGTGATGCAACTCCAATCATCACAGTGCGTATCACCTTACTACCAGGGACAAATGTTTGATTGATGCTATTTGAGTATGAGTGCGCTTTCCGTTGCTTGCTCGTCATTAAGGCTGGAATAATCCCTACTAAAAGTGAGATGCTAAACGTTCCAGTGTAATCTAGGGCGGTAAAGAAGATGCTGGGATTAAGCGTTCCAATAATTATAGTTGGGACAAGAATCAGTAAATATATCTGCTGGCGACTTAATGATTTATTGTTGTCAACATTGGAAATACCTTTGAAGAAATCCAGCAAACTGTACACAACTCCGATGAATGATGTCACAATTGCAAACTCTGAAAAAACAGATACTAGTATTCCTAACCATTTTCCTGCGCTTCCTCTGCGCAGAATTTGTAGTGGGTCAAAAATAGTTCTGCCGCTAGAGATGTCTTGTACTAAATCGGAACTTACGCTACCCAAAATCACTGCATTCCAAGCTAGGAACATCATCAAGGGTATTACAGAACCAATGACGATGGAGGCGCGAATCTTTCGGGCATCTCCTTCAAGCTGAGCTACGATTACCGGAATAACGTTATGGTAAAACATTGCTACCAACATGACTGAGACGGCAGGTGTCAGCGCACTCCAATCGTGAAATAAGAGTTTGTCGTTATAAAAGTGCGTTGCGCCCAGCAACAATATTCCTAGAAATGAAGCAATGACAATCGCGACAAATGCGTTGTTTAATTTCTCGACAAATTTTTCTCGCGCAAACTACATCATGCCGCCAAATAAGAGAGTGAAAGTTGTTGTGCCCACCCACTCCGGCATCACAAAGTTCACACCCGACAATGACGAAGCTGTAGAAACTAAAATTTCTCCACCTTTGACAATATATGCTACCAGCAGGGCATAGTCCAAAAACAGATATGCGATCGCCGCAATCCGTGCTAAGAAAAACCCAAGCGTACTCTCGACAATGACCAACAGACCTAAATCCGGACGCCCCACAAGACGCATCGTGTTCAAAGTCACGAATGCGATCATTAGACCTGATACTAAAGTGTAAAGCCAAACAGCAATGAGCAGGGCTGAGGATGGCACAATGCCAGATGGCATGGTAACCGCTCTTAACGCCAGAATACCAACACCAACCGTTGTGCCAGCAATAAGTGCAGTACGAACTAAAACACTACCCGGTCGATGAATTAGCTGATTGCCATCAAATTCGATGTGAGAAAATAATCGCGTGACTTCTGGGGTATCCGACTTGATTTGTATCTTGATCAGGCTTTGCATATCTGTCGCCATGTGTTTGGCGTCCTATTGAATTGGCGAATTACGATTAGGAGAACACCTTCTTTACCTTGCGTGTTGCTAACAAGAGTTATCTGTGTTGTCTAACTGGAGTTTAGACTAACAGTGTTCTGACTGGTGCTTCGATACCCATAAAAAATAGAACTAGACTCGTCTAAGCTATCTAGTGCCGTCTGGATGCTTCTTCGCCCACGCTGACAAGAACCCAAGTGTTACTTTAGACTCGTTGCCTTCGGCTAACCCGCTACCGAAGAATGCACCAACATCCTTGAAATCGTTCCCACCAGCTAAATCTGATAAGCTGCGGAAAGCGATGAAAGGGATCTCGTTAGCATAGGCAACGTGGGCGAATGCGGCGGTTTCCATGTCCACTGACACCGCCTGAACAGTTTTAAAAATATAATTCCTGTAGTCAGGGTTCGCGAGGAATGCAGGTGCTGTGACACCCCTACCACCGCGTCGCACTACTGGCTGAGTTGACACACACAGAGTTGGGTTCGTCGTGCCACATTTATCAAGTTGGGGATTAACAGATGCAGCAACCGCAAGCATCTCTGGGTCAGCATTATAATCGAACTTGTACTCGCCATCGGGTCCGTTTGATTTATTCCTCACGAAGGTATCCCGAATAAACAAGCCAGTACCGATTGAACCGTTTGACGTCGGGACTTGATAATCAGAATTAGCCTCGGTAGTAAAGTCAGACAGCTTCAATCCCTGACATGACAAGTCTCCCGGTGTTCCGCAGGGTGAAGGAACATTGCTGTCGCCGTTCCAATAAACCTCCAACGGGAGCGCCCACTTATCAGGGATGACAACATCGCCAATGTGGTTCTCAGGACTCACGCCACCCGCAATGCCACTCAGCAGCAGATGATGAACGTTGAAGTGGTCGATCATCAACTGGGTGAGCATTGAGGCGTTCTCGACGCTCACCCCAGTCAGGACAATTACTATCCGATTACCTTTAAGTAGCCCAGTCGTGAAGGTATTGCCGTTGATTGTATATTGATTCTTGTTGGTAGTCTGCGCCAGCAGGATATCTGCCTCATTGCCAAACGCTGAGACAATGCCTAGGCGCGACGTACATTCGGTGAGACAACGTTTCGTCTTTTCATGGTTCTTATCCTGAGCACTAGTCCGCGCCACACCCAACGTCAGGCAGACCAGAGCAATTGCACACGCACGCTTTATTTTCCAAGAATACATATGATATTCCTTGATGAATGCAAGATATTAATGATTTGGACAATACTCCTTATCTTCTCAGCTTCATAGTCCGGCTGCAATAGCAAATAAGACAGTTAAAAAACTAATTGAAAAGATGAGGAGACAGTTAAGACAGTTAAGACGGAAAAACCTGAGCCAGTTTTATTGGCTCAGATTTTTGAGAGAATTGCCTCATTCGGACGTATGAACGTCTTTAAACCTTCCACTTACTCTTCATAATTGGCGAAGGTATTGTTAACGAAACCCGGTTTCTGGTGCGTTCACAAATAATTTAGGACTGCTATACTTATCTACAAAATCCAGCATGGCATCATTTTGCTCATTGCTACAGGAAGGTTCATCAATAAATGGTATGAGGTAATCGGCGATCAACTCACCATACTTTTTCCTGATTTCGACAGGGAGAAATTTGAATCCAAAGGTCTTTAATCGACATTTGGGGGAGCCACAATAACATTCTGGAACAGCAATGGAAACGTACTCTGTTGTCTCATAGTCCCATGTAATCTCACTCCCAGAAGGAATATCAATCAATGCAACGAAATCGTATGCTCCGAACTTATTATTCCGAACCCCTGTGTTTGGGCTACAAGAATGATTGATCAATCGTCCCGGTTCATCTAATTCTATATGCAGGTCAAAGTCCATCTGGAAAGAATGATTAGTTCTCTCTGGTAGGATATTGACTCGGCGTCCAACCACCACCGTCTCACCTTTACGGAAGCATCGGCTTGCAAAAACGCTTCTTCCTTTATTTGTTAATTTTACGAAGATATCTAAGTCCATCATCCTCTTTCCTAGTAAAGATTACAAGTCGAATTCCGATTCCATGAGGTTAGCGCTCAGAAGCGACACGGGAACATTAATTGGCTCGGTATCCGCATCTGACAGCGCTGCAACAATCGGCTCGTTGGCTTGTATTTCGCCGTACTGCTCGGTGTCGTGAGATTTACTCTGACCGAAAATCATTGCAACCAGCACAAGAGTTGCGCCAATCAGACCGCGTATTCCTAGTTTCTCTCCCAGTAGTAGAAACGAGAAAACCGCTGCGAAAATCGGCTCGAGCGTATACATTAGCGCCGTTTCGTAAGCGTTAATCCATCGTTGAGCCACTACTTGAAGCACAATAGTAGCAGCAGTATCAACCAAACCTAGGTATAATAGTACACCAAAATTCCTACCAATGGCTTCATGCTCTCTAACCAGATCTGGAGCTCCCCAGATTAAAGACACTATCGTTATCACCCAAAGCTGGATCGCTGTGAGTGGCATTGGGGGGTGGCGCAACGTGATGGACTCAAGCATTAGAATGTAGATCGAGTAGAGGAAAGCGTTGCATAACATCAAGAGATCGCCGATAACTATCTCTCCACTCTCCCAACACATCACTCCAACGCCAATGATGGCAATTCCTGCGGCGAGGAAAGTTTTCAGAAACACTTGCCGACCTAGCAGTTGCCCCAGCAGAGGAACTAGGATGACGTTGAAACTGGCAATGAATGCAGCATGATTTGCAGAGATAGTCTCAAGCGCAACTGTTTGGAGGGTTAAGGTAGTAAAGATTACAAGTCCCAACAAGACTCCATCCCGTAGTAGGGGAAGATTAAGGAAGCGCAAATAGGGGGTGAAAGGCAATGCCGCTACTGCAAAGCGGGTTGCAAATATTGCAGGCACAGAAAGACTACTGACGGCTCCCTTGAGCAGCGCAAAGCTCGTACCCCAGATTAGGGTGACGACAAGCAACACTGCTATACCCCAAGCATGGAGAGTTTTTGGTGATCTTTGAGAGGAATTATTTAATTCTATGGTCATTGAGCAGCATAACCTATTAGCAATTTAACTACATTCCATTAGTTAATCGTAAAGAGGTTGACTAGAGTAAGAAATATCAATATTTCTTGTTTCGTCATCAGCGTAGGTAAATATGAGGTTAGTACGCTTGAGTTGTTCTCCTAGAGGCAGAACTCGATGAACAGCTTTGTTGGTTTTCATAAAGTAGCAATCTCCAACATTATGCCCAACCCGTTTAGCTAATGGTGTATCAATATCGCTAATTTCCATACTGTGGGGAACAAATTCCAGGCATCCTCCAGCCTCTTCTGGTGGGCTTTCAATAAAAATAGCAAAAGCAAAAGCATAAGTATCGAGATGTCCGCCATGAACATCCCCTATTTTGTCAAGCCTATGGATTACATGCCTATCAAAAGGATCTGGTACTAAGTACACTTGAGTTCCCGCAATACCACAAAGAAACTCAATTAGTTGAGAATCGCGGTACAGAGCCGGAATAATTTGTGAGTGTTCCGCAACGGCAATTCCTGAAACAGTGCTAAGATGCCTGGGAGTATTTTTCTCATGCTTCATGTTGAAGTCTCTTCTTCGAGAATGCTGCTCAAATATTTTGAGGACTTCTGTCTTCAAAATCGCAAATGAATCATCGTTGAAAAACAACGGGAATTTTACATAACAGTTGAGAGCAAACTCTTGGTGAAATAAAGCTCCAGCTTCTCGCGTCAGACGAGAATAGTTAGTGGTATTGAATAAATTTGCCGTAGTATTAAGCATTATCCGATATTTTACGTTTTTCCGACGTGTTTGTATAGTTTCATATTTCAATAAAAAAATCAATGGGTAAAGAAAGTGGTAAGACGAGCTACATTGAAAGATTTAACAACACCTTGCGGCAACGAGTTGGACGGCTAGTTCGTAAAACATTGTCATTTTCTAAAATACTGGACAACCATATTGGTGCTATCTGGTATTTTGTTCATCATTACAATGCCAATTTACAAAGCTAAATCATTACTATGCACTACTACCAAACAAACAGGACTGCACGACGACGTCTCATCTTTATTGAGAAAATACAAGGACAGATAAGACAGTTAAGCAAATAGTTAACAAATTGTTGAAGCATTTCTTTAAACGGTTCTAGTTCTGCCAAGTACTACTGTTAAGTAGAACACAGCAACAATGCTTTCTCACCATGCCGCCCCCCACCATCGAGCTCGTTTTGAAATTTTTCAGATGATGGTGTCCAAAGGCTAAATCAAGAGTCAGGTCCGCAAGCACATCCAAGGGATCGACCCAAGGAACTGCTACTGTTGCCATGCTAGCAAAACAAATTGATAATTCCGTGCAGCCTGCGATCGCCATTTCTGCTCCTTGGTCTTTAAGCCAGCAACTCGCTGTTTCTAAAATGCGAATTGCCTGTTTTGAAACCTGGACTCCAGTTGCCTTAATTCCCCATTCAGAATCATAAACTGCTCTAGTTACCTGCTGTTGAAGCGCAGAATCCATCAGGGGTGAAATGGGAGTTAGCCCAACTCGCTCAAGGCTGCGACTGTATAATCGGGATTGTATAGTATCATCAGTTGCCAAAATACCGACCTTCTTAACATGAGGGTAATTCTGGAGAATAAATCTGGAGGTTACATCCATCAGGTGAATCCAGGGAATCGGTAACTTTGCTTGAACTTGTTCGTAAAAAGCATGAGCACTATTGCAGGTAACTATGAGAAAATCAGCACCCAATAAGTGTAAAAGCTCTCCGTACTTGGTAAGCTTGACTGTAGAGCTTCCTGCTGCTGCTAACAAACTTTGAGTGCGAACTGGAATGTCAGTTGCATTGACAAGTAGCCAAACAGGGTGTTCTTGGTCACTGAGTACCCCACGCTGGACGTTCTTTTCAATTAACTTGCGCTGGAACTCAATATGTGATAATGGTCCCAATCCCCCGATAATTCCCGGAATGCATGTTTGTTTACTACCTGTCATGGTGCTTGTGCTCCTTCGTTCGTTACTTGAGGAAAGTCGGCAGCAATGTCCCTGTCTGTTGGACAAAGCTGGCACAGCCGTATTTGGCATCCCATAGAGATCGGGGGGGGTGAGAATGTTAGAGTCTGATCAAGAGTTTCAGATATAAGAGCGCTAGTTGCAATAGCAGATAAGCCAGTTAAGCTAGACAGTTAAGCCAAGTTTTGCTATTGCTTAGAGTGGAATACGGTTCAGTTAAGGCTGATCGGTAGGAATTTTCGGTTGTGTAGAGACGCGAAATTTGAGCGTAAGCGCATGAGGAGGGTCTCCCTCCTGCAGGATCTGCGATAGCGATCCTCGAAGCCCAAACCTTGATCGAAACTACCGAACCTTAAAAAGGGGAGAACTTCTAAAGCCCCCTTTTTAAGGGGGTTGGGGGATCTGACTACGTAAGTCCTATACTCCTTTCGATATAAAGGCATCTTCTGGTAAGTAATTCCTAAGTGTTATTTATTCAGCTTGAATTTTCATAGTAGTAATCCTAAAAGGATATTAAGTAATTTCCTCACTACATTCCGGCTTTTTGAAGTTATAACAGATACATCTTTACAGCAGCTTTCAATTTAACCCGTGCCTTGTCAGGGCGGGGTTCCCCCGCCCCTACGGTGAGTCCAGCCCTGAAGGCGGGTTTCCCGCCTGCAGGATCTGGCGAACCCGAAGGGTTATATTGTGGTCTACCCGATGGTGGTGCTGTAAAAAATGGTTACTTCAATCAAGTAGGTATTAAGGAGAGTATATGTTAAACATGAAAAATATTACTGCTAACTTAATTGCTACTACCATAGTTGCTTCAAGCATAGCTCATTTTTCAATCGGTATGACTTGGGCAAAAGATGCTGCCAAGAGCGAAAATTATGGCGGGAGAGGATCGGGTCGAGGTCGTATTTATTCTCAAAAAGACGCAACATCCGTACATCCATACACTCGTGCTTCATGTCAATATCTTTGTTGAAATGCCGATTACGTCAAACCCGAACTAGGGTATGTACGGGGGTTATTGGTTTCGACTTCTTTGTTAACAGCAGCACGGTAGGTATCGACCGCGTGGTTGGGCAGGACATCGCCATACTGGGTCAAGAAAGACCAAGCTTGCCCAACGTGTACATATACGTCCTTCCGAAAGATAGTTGGAGGTGAGAGGGGAATCGAATCTGCGAGATTGACGATGCGATAGCTGTTGGGAACTAGCTGAGTGTGCATTCGAGCGAAGTCCGGATTGCCAACCCGTGGTCCGGCATAGGTGTACAGTCGGATTTGATCTTTGAGTTTGGGAACCTTCTGTGCTAGATCGATCGCCGCCAAGGTGGCGAGAGCAGATCCTAGGCTGTGTCCTGAGATATAGCAAGGCACGGAGGGATTCAACTTGCTGGCTATTTCGCGAGTCTGATCGGCAAGACCTTTATAAATCCTGGCAAAACCGGAGTGGATTTTGCTATTCGCAAAGCCTTCATAGCCCTTTTGGAAAAGCAGCACATCTCCGATCCACTCATTTGTTCTTTGAGTTCCCCGAAAAATGATGATGTTGCCAGTCTTGGAGGTCAGAACAAAGCCAAAGAAGACGGGAATGAGCTTCTTGAGTTTCACTGCTTGCGTAACAGTGTTCCCGATCGCCTGAGAGGCAGTGTCTAAATTCTTTTCCACCGGATCTTGAGTGGCGGGTTCCCTCGTGCTTGTCTCTGGAACCTCCACCTCAACTGTTTCTGAAATTCGAGCGTCTTCCAGACCCCTAATCGAGGCGATTTGGGTATAGCCATGTAGCTGATCGGTGTATGCAGGTAGGGATTTGATGGAGCCATCAAAGGAGGATTCTACCTTGCCCGCTAGGTATTGCTGAGTACCCAACTTGCTGCACTGAATCAGTAGCTTAGATACGCCACGATTGTAAGGAATTTTAGGTGGCGTCAGCTTTAACGATGCCTGAATCTCTATTCCCTGATTGATTTTCTTGGCATCTGCTTCAAATGTTTCCTTCAAAAGACTGCCAGAGTTTCTCTGAGATTTCTCAAGAGCCAACTCTTCTAGCTTGCTTTTCGTTTGCAGTCGGTGGTAATTGCGAGTTCCCGTTGCGGCGACCCCAAATGCCAGTCCGGCTAGGAGAATTTGCCGACGCCCAATCTGCATTATCGCCCTCCTTGGTTAGGACCACTAGCATAGAACTGGTTGGTTACCTGTCCCAGTGTCCAAGTGAGGGTGAACAAGGCGGCTGAAATGGCAAACCCTGAGAAAACTGGCACAACCAACCCAAAGCAGAACATAGTCACCCAAGCCATAAACGCCAGTGCAAATGCCCCCAGAATTCCGAAGATGTTTCCAGCGATCGCCAGGGGACCTTGACCTTTAGTATAGCCCCACTTAGAGCCTATATCCCGGATCATTTTTAATATTAAGACACCAACCACCAGCAATGTCACCGTCAGAATACCGCGAAACGGATTTAGTCCTATTATCGCGTTCGCGATGGCGTAATCCAAAATCAGGTTGCGAATTTGCTGGTTGCGTTGGAGTAGAAACGGCGGTGTTGCGATTGGTTCCGATTCGGTTACAGGTTCTTGTGAGTTATTAAACATAGGAGCCTTGGCGTTGCATATTGAACGAATGATAGCCTCACACACTCGTAGCAAAGGTGAGCAACGGATGACATAACGGATGTAACGGATGATTTAACTGTGGGACTTAGAGCATAGCGCATCCGCTACATCTCGTACATTCACCGTTGCCGTAAATCTGGCTCCTCCATCGCAGCAAAGTGAACTCCCTGCGGCATCTCTGTCCACCGCTGGACGTTAAAATTCCTCCTAGGACTTCTGTTTTTCATGGAAGCAGCCACCGAACTAGTTATGAGACCGAATTTTTCCATATAATAGCTTGTTCTGGGTGGAATCGAGGTGAGTTTTCCGTATATCCTCTATCAAAATGCGGTGCAAGTGCTGGCGATCGCGCTGTCTGTGGTAAGACAACGAGAGGCGTTTGAATTCTCTTAAGGTGTAATCGGGCGTCAGCCTACATTAGCTGTTATTTTTCAAGGTTTGAACTATTTGTATAAAAATAGAATTAGAGTAGATATTTCATCTACTTTTCTGAACTTTATGGTGGAGGATAGAGAATGAATAAGACATCATTGTTGTCAGGAATTGCTTTAGCAGCAGCAGTTGTGGGTTTGAGTATGGCAAGTCCTGTGATTGCTACGAATGCCCTTGCAAAACCAGACTCGATGTCAAAAGGGCTTCTGTTGGAACACTCTGAGCTATTGCAAACACCTGACTCTCAGTTAATTGCAGCTCGGCATTGCTACTACAAGAAGGTGTATCATAAAGGGTACTACGAGCGCAGATTTGGTGTTGTGGGCAGAAAACAGTATCATCCTGCGTACTACACTTCACAACGAGTGTGTTCCTAGCAAGTCTACGGACTAACGCTGACTGAAGATAGGGTGGGCTTTCCTGCCCATCCCATCCACATGCCAATTTGGTTCTCGCCACGCAGATTCGATTGGGAGTGAAACCCGAAGGGTGCGGGCTGTCTCACCAGTCGCCGTGAGTTGCGCTCAACAAGGAGTGTCGGCCAGGAGCGCTCACTAACAACT
>CAZZYE010000021.1:0-22030 GCA_964658145.1 uncultured Stigonema sp. | reverse complement strand
TAATCGTTTCAGCCTTAGCGTAACTTTCTGTACAATTGCTCATTTCACCCCGTTAAGGAGTTGATGGCAACAGCAACTACCAAGACTGGTTTGAAGCTTTTTACAACCATCATCGATCAAACCTACAAAACGGGCAAGAAAGTTGCCCTTGGCTTCAAAGAAACAATGTCCATTTTCTTTGATGATTTCCTCCCCCAGTGGAACTACACAGCAAAGCCACAGCAAGACCTAGAATTGCAGGTTATTTAATCCACGTTCCTAACTAGTTAAGTAATCTAACTAGTTGCGGGTTTCGATCCGATCGCATCCCACATGCTCCAGTCCAACTGGATCGTGTCCCCTTTTTGATGGATTTCCCCACACCCAGCCTCCCCAAAAATCCCTGACCTGACCGCCACCTTTGCACTGGCTCACATAAAGGTTCGCTTCACAACGAGCTTCGCCTTCCCATGCCCGACCTCTGATGATTGTGCGATCGCCAACCCCGATTTATCCCGCCTCCTTCCTGGGCTGCCGCCCGCCGTCTCGCTACCGACCACTGGCTCCAGTGATTGTGCGATCGCATCCCGCCTGCTCCACCCTACCTCTGGCTCTGATGACAAAAGTTCAACATTTGTTCAAGGTGCGTGTTGTGGAGTGAATAATGCAAAATGTTAACATCCGTCAACGGAAGTATGAACACGCTTCCGTAACTCCAACTTTACAAGGGTTTTGGCGTTTATTCTCTTACAATTCACTACTGATTTTACTGTACCTAGTTTTCAGATGTCTCTGGTAAGCCTAGTTGCTTGTGGAAGTCAGGATCGTAGCAGGCTTTTTCCCAGTTTTTAGCGGTTTTGACTTTCTCTGGAGTTAAGTTTAAAACTTTCCTGAAGTCGGCTCCCCCGATATTGGCTCTCTCTAGATTTGTATCATCATCCCATATTGTATTAATCAATTTAGCATTACTTAGGTTTGCACCACTAAAGTTTGTATTACTTAAGGTAGCAAAGCTCAGGTTTGCATTACTTAAGTTAGTATCATTCAAATATGCAAAAGCTAGATTTGCACCACATAGAAGAGCATCGCCTAAATCAGCATCCTTTAAATTCGCATAACCCAAATCAGCTTCAGTCAGATTAGTTTTACTCAAGTTAGCACCGCTAAGATTAACACGACGTAGCTGAGCTTTGTGTAGGTTCTTTTCATGTAAGTCAGCTTTCGTTAGGTCACACTCTTGGCACTCTTTAGTAGCTAAAAGTCTGGCATGGTGTTGTTGATTCATTTGTTCTATCCTACAAAGGCGCGATGCTAAATCCTGGTTTGAGTCAGAAATATTCATTAATTTATCGCCAGATGTGGTTTTTCTATCTAAGGGAAGAAGGTTCTAAAAGAGTATTTTTTACACTTCTTCTCTTAAATTACCCAGAACACTGCCCAAAGTAACGGCAGGGTATAAAGTATGAAGATATATAAAGTATCTTAAGCGGCGAGTTACTTGTAGAATGGCTCAGATATTTTTTTTACTCTGGATTTTGAGCAATGTCGTCATAATCCCCAAAGTAAGCGCGTACTACCCGGTTTAGTGAACCGTTGCGACGGTTGTCAATGTCTAGAAGGACGTGCCATCACGATACTCCATCTAGATGCTCCACCAGGATGCTTTACCACGATGCTCTACCAGGACGTTCTCTACCCTAAAAGGCAAAATCCCTCATACTTGGACGGGCTTGGGGGGCGATGAGGCGTGGTGGGGCGGTAAGGGTGTTATGACTTCTTTAATTTTTTCATGTCTAAATTTTCTTTAGCTTTATATACTTTAAGGTTAAAGCACAGAAAATCTGGTAATTATTCGCTTTTTAATGATGTATGCTCTTTAGATTTTCTTGATATTACTTATGGATACTTAATATTCTTTTAACCTCACCTCTTGATGAAAAGACAGTGCTGATTACGTAACTAAATAGCTCAGCCTCTAACTGGACTTTTCCCTCTTTGGTACAGCGTTCCATGATTGCTTTGTTGATATCAAGTCTATCTGCTTCGTTAGCGTCTAAATAGCATCCATACAATTTGTCTGCCCCTATTTGGGATTCTATGTTTATATTAGGCATGGTGATGTGTGCAAAAAAAACTACTGTTTTTAGAGTTCCCAGAACTTTTAGCAAACTAACAATAGGTCGGTGAAATTTTTAATAGTACACTTCTAGCGCCGAGCCTTGGACATTAAGTATGGCTGGGGCGGCTATTACCTTGGTATCCTAGTGTATTGCAAATATTTATTAAACAGCTTCTAAATCATTGTTTAACTCATCGAAAGGAATCGGACTGAAGCTGTAATTGCCCAGCCCAAAGGGGAATGCAATACCCCAAAATGTCGTGTAAAAAACCTGCTTAAAACGAGCAACCTTCCCCCATTAAAGGGTGTAGCGCACTACTCCTAGGTGTTGGGGGGCAAAACGCGCCCGCAGTAGTTGAGAATAGTATCAACAAGTTGAAAAAAGCTACAATAGAGTTGAAAAACCTGTAGAATATAAAGAAGCCCATTATTTAAGCAGTAATAGGCTATTTATTGCTGAAATTTTTAGTGACTAAAATTTTAAATTCTGTTTGGGATAACGATTATTTGAAAGATGGCTTTTTGTAGATTATTTGCTTCAGGGAAGAATTTTGTCAATCTTCGCAACTCAGCTATTTTTGCTTCTGCACGTTAAGACTGCAAATCGTAGTCCATCTTTAGCCTCATGAGCCAAAAGTAACAATCCACTTTTCAGATCGCATTCTATAAAATACCCTTTGTCCTTTGGGTCATTTTCTAAATACGAGAAAAAGTCAGTGTAAATACAATATTTTTGTCTATCATTAGACAATCCTGAAATTAATAAAGCTTCATGTTCGAGATTTTCTCTTTTTTGCAGTATTTCAAAATACTCCTCAAATTTTGACTGCATAACCCCTCTTAAATATGTCTGTCTTTTTGTAGTTCCATGCCGATAGGAGCGATCAACTTACTAGCTATCGCTCCTATCGGTTGATTAAGCTACTTTAACCTGTTGTGGTTTCGATGCCACTCCATTTAGAAAAGTATCATTAATTTGTTGAAGAATTTTATCAATCTTTTTTTGACCATGCCGCTTGTTGTAGTAAGTTTCTACCTTGCTGTGGTCTTTGCTATTTTGCATATCGTACTTGAAGTTATGGGTAATAATCTCATCGGCATGGCTCTTAATCCACTCTCCGACTGTCAGCCCATTGACTCCAGATAATTCCCTGAGCGCAAGGTTTGTAATAGCCAGACGGTCATCATCCCCCGTTGCTACAGTGTTGTTGTAAAGGCAGATTGCCTCGAAGCTACGACGGATTTTTTCGATAGCTGCACCCTGGGCTTTGGTAGCCCATAGTTCCTCATTGCTCTTGGTTTCCCAGTTAATCACCTCTTTAGTTGAGGTTTGTGTTTTGGGTTGAGTAGGGGTAATGGTTGTCGTCTGTTCGATTTCTGTTTGAGCGGTAGGGGTGTCAACCGTTGGTTGTTGGAGATTAACTGAAGCAAATTTCAGTTGATCTTCTACCATTTGATCTATATATGCTTTGAGTTCATTTTTAAGATCGCCTACATTGAAGGTACTTTGTTGGGGTTCTTGTGCTGCTAACTCCATTTCTTGTTTCTCCTGTTGTAACTGGTTAATTTGTTTTTCTAACTGGGATATTTGCGCTTTAGCTTCTAGTAATTCTTTGGCTACATCTAATTTTTGTTGGTGGGACTGAATCAGTCGATTGACTACCGCCTGCTGATTTGGTAACTGCCAGTCAAGTTGCAACTGTTTGATGCTTTCAAAATCGCCTTCAGATACCCTTACTTGTGCTACCTTTTCTTTATGCGGTATTGGAGGGAATCCAACAGACTTTAAGCAATAATAATCAGCGTAGCCGATGGTAGTCGCGATAGCTTGCAACTCTTTATCTTTAGGCTTTTCTTTGACAAAATGACCAAGTAACTGAGCATAGTAAAGCATCTGCGATCCGACAGACCGATCACAATCACGTTTGGTAGCCAAGCAAGCATAAGCGGCTCTGAGGGCTTTGCAGTCGTTTTGGTCTTGGTCATTGCGGAAATTTAGCAAGGGTTGCTGGGGATCGCGACCACCGAAGTACTCTTGTACTACGCGGCGTAACGAATTCCCTCGTTTGTTTTCGATGCTTCTGTTTTGGGCTGCTATGTCTGAAGGAAATTCAGTAACCACCTCTTTGAGCAGCGATCGAGTACCTGCATCTCTTCTCAATTGCCCTAGTTTTTTAATGATGTAGTCAGCAGGGTAAAGAGTAGCGATAGTAAAAGCTGCTTCCTCGCCTCGCTTCTTGCCCTGACCTTCAAACATCACCTGATAACCTTCACTCGCTACAGCAGTGAATTTAGCACGGGCAAGTATTTCGTGAGGGCGTCTACCAGTTGCCGCGACTAATCCCACAGCCAATTCATGAGGATCTTCGCTTTCCAGCAGTTGCCCCGTTACTTCTAGGTATTTGTCGGGGTCTACCTCTTGGTCGTTGCCCAAGCGGTCTATCACCCGTGTGGTTTCGTTGCGCTCCTTCCACTTATCCTTGGATAGTCCACAAAGCAGCAAACAGTAATGCTTTAACTCCGTTCCCGTAACGTTACCATTGGCATCGTGTTTAGGGATTGATTCGGCATTTAAGCCTTGCTCTAAAACTAAACTTTTAAATTTTTTGTAGAATCCGTAACGACTAAGGTAAGTACCTAACGTGCTGGCGTTGTAGGTTGTGTGGAGATTGACCCACTCATTGAACCGCTCGCAGTAAGGTGTAATTTCCTCAAGGCTTCTCAGGTCTTTGGTTGCCTGAAACAATTCGTCAATTTTTTCCTGTAGTGCTGCCGACATCGTTCTTGTTCCTTTTATATAACTAGTTAAATATATTATTCTAACAAGTTATAGAATTTCAACAACTAGTTAGAGACTTTTCTAACTATTTCTCAATTGTTATTGCCACCAGAATCCGAACCTACAACGAACATCGACTCTTGAGTGCGATCGCACTTGAAAAGCGTACTATCGATATCCGGGTGCAGCGAGATTCGCAACTTTTAGCACACGTGCCGCTTATTGTAGTAAGTTTCTACTTTGCTGTGATCTTTAGAGTTCTGCATGCAGTACTTGAAGTGATAGCTGATAATTTCATCGGCATGACTCTTAATCCAATTCCTTACTAGCAAGCCATTGACTCCTAACAATTTACTGAGTGCAAGATTTGTAATCGCCAGTCGGTCACTGTCGCCAGTTGCTATGGTGTCGTTGTAAAGGGCAACTGCCACTAAAAATCCCTTGCTGAAATGGGTATCGTAGCCCGATTCTAGAAGGTACACCCTATTAGCCTGGATGGTGGATAGCATGGACAGATGACAAGCATTGGCAGTCTTACCTTCACTTTTTGTCAAGAGGAATTGATAAAAGGGGGGTAAACACGTAATCACAGATTTGACAACGAAAACGTTGGTGCTTTAAGCCATCGGCTAAGACTTGAAAACCATTTTGTTGAAGTTCTTTTGATTTGCAGTTAGGGCATTTGAGATTGGATGTGGTCTTTTGCACTCTTATAGGAGGCTTTTTTGGCTGTTTGTGTTGAGGAGCATCACTTGCTGGGCGACTGCTTTCCTTTGTGGTTTGAGTTTGCACGGAGAGGTACAAGGCGCTGGAATCATCAGGGCGTGCATGAAGGTATCTGCTGGTGGTGGCCACGGAGCTATGACCAAGAGTATTCTGCACCAAATGCAGTGGCGCCCCCCTGGACAGGGAATGGGTGGCATGGGCGTGTCTCAACCAATGGGGAGAGACCTTTTTGTCAATACCCGCATCTAATGCCGCCTTTGCCACAATCCGATTGACCTGGGATTGGTCAAGGGTTGTGCCAAGAGAATCTTTTTCCCTGGACACAAACACTGGGTCAGAGTTCTGAGCATTGTTTTTCAACTGAGACAGCTTCTTCCAAACAGGCTCGGGCAGAAGTACGATTCTGGTTTTTCCACCTTTGCCAAATATAGTCAATTGTCCACCAGGCTTTCTCTGAGACAAATCCTTCCAACGCAGTGCGCATAATTCATTCACCCGCAAGCCGGCAGTGTAAAGCAACAGCAAGATCGTCTGATTTCGCGGATTTGTCTGAGTCTCAATCATCGCAGCGACCTCTTCTTCACTGAGGATGCGTTCATTGAGGGTATCCTTAATTTTTGGTTGGCGTAAGCCCTGACTAACATTCTTCTGCAAAACCCCAATCTGATGCCCGAAACTCAAAAGCGACCTCACCGCAGCCATCTTTAAACGTTGCGTATGAGGGGCGTACTCGGTAAAAGTATCCTGCCAGTTTTGAAGGTCAGCCAGAGTGACTGCACGGAGTGGTTTTTTTACCCATTCAAGAAACTCAGAGACGCAACGCTTGTATCCCCGTTGGGTATCAGAGGACAAACCATGCAGCCACATGTGAATGAGGCGACAATCGGTGTCATTCGTAGTGATGTCAGGGGTTTTCTGCTCATTGTTCACCTCCATGAGTGCAAAGAAATGTGACTTATCTTGCACTCTATTTTATCAGTACCTTTACAATTCGATTCCTGCTGTGGAGGGATAAAAAAGTTCAACAATAAATAATAAAGTCCAATAATCAATAAAAAAGTTCTACAATTTCTGGGGTGCGCTTGGCGCCCCAAGCGTCCGGGAATAACTCGTGCCCCAAGCCCTTGCTGCTTTAATGATCGTGATGGGGCAATTTTAGCCTTACATCCATCGGATGTAAGGCGCTCCACACTGCTCTGTGGGGTCAGGGGTTGCCCAGATTTACATATGTTTGTCCCAAGGGGTGGAAATTCACGCGTCAAATGCATGAGTCGGGACTGACGGCGCAGTCTGTCGTAAGTCGTGCGATCGCCTTAAACAAAGTCCCATTGATGTTGTTAGATCTGTTGGCTCACATCTTGCACCTGGCACAGGTGCGGCTACACAGACAAAACCCCTTCGGGTGACGCTCGTGCCTCGCTAACGCCAGATCCTACAGGAGGGTTTCCCTCCTTCTCTCAAGGGGAGACGCTGACGCTCCTTCGTCGCTAACGCTTTGCTAACGCGAACAGGGCTGGACTCACCGCCTAGCCTTCGGCTTCTGCTTCGCAGTACGCGGGTTTCAAACCCTTGATATTCCGTGAGTCCGCGTAGGCGGACTTGGTTTGTATAGCCAAGCCAGCGCGCATTATGAGTGTTAGCCCGCTCTCACGGCGACTGGCGTGCGAATTCTATTCGCCGGGGGTTGGTGCAAGATCTGAGGCGATAGAAAAATGGCAACCAAGGCAGATTGGGACTTTGCTTTGGCTAACATCATCCCTGATAAAACTCTGAAGTATCAGCAAGAATTTACAGAATCCCTCAAAGATTTAATCACTGTTCTGGAGTCCCAGACAGAGAAACTTCAGGAACTAAATGCAGTCTACGAGAAAGAGTTGCAAAATTCTCACGATGATGAAGAAGTCGCTAAATTGAAAGCCGAGAATGTCGAACTGCAAGCCAGTGTTGAAGCCTTCAAGCAATCGAACGAGCTATATGCGGAAGACTTCCATAATTTGATGGATGAAGTTGAGAAGCTGAAAGCTGGCAACAAAGAGTATCAAGAAGTTATCGCCAGTCAGTTCGTTGAGATTGAACAACTGAAAGCATCAGATAAAGATGGAGATAGAATTATCGCTACGTTACGTAACGAAATTCAATTTCTCAATAAAGAACTAGCTAAAAGCATGAAGCAACCAATACGAGTCATCCAACTGGAGAAGCAAATTCAAAAGCTCAAAGATGAAATCGAATATCTCCAGCGCGAGAACAGAATCCTACAATCTAGCCAACAAGAAAAAGCTTCACTCAACTCTACCCCTGCTGTTGAAGCATTCTCAGACTTTTGCTTCGCTCTACCTCAAGAATGGGCGTCCGTGTTCATAAATTCCTTCTTCTCCAACTCTTCAGATTTTAAAGCTACCTATCGGAAGTTGAGTTTAAAGTTTCACCCCGATGTCAACCGTAACCCCAAATCTGCCGAATTGTTCCGCACCCTCAACGAATCCTATGACGTACTGAAGAATGCGATTTGCTCCGATCAAGAGTTGATAGCTTTTTAATCAGTACGAACTATGTATTACTAATGTAACACAAAAGTAAGAGCATATAGAAAAATCGGCAGTCCTTTCAACAAAACCGCCGATAGCTATCAAGCCCACACTAGGATAAATAAATCTACTGATTATTTTTATCTTATGTTGCATCTGTGCGATCTTCTTCTCTAGCAATCTTTGCTTTAAATGCAGCAATTCTAGCAATTAACAGGATATCAATTAATTAGTAAAGTATTTTTTGCGACTAGCTTGTACGTAGGTTGTGGTTGGCGATCGCGCTAGCGATTCGATTTAGGTCAATCGCAAAATCGCTCTCAGGTGCGAACTGTGGAAACTTTTAGGGCTTGAGCGTCCTGGGCTGCTAAGTCCACAGGCTCAGCCAGAGTGATATCAGTTGATTCTAGTGGTTGGCAGGCAGGTGCGCCGCGTTCCTCTGTTTGCGCTTCACAATTACTTCCACAGATATTTGAATGACATGCCCACTTTGGGGGACTCTCGATGCCGACATCCAAAGAGCCGCTGAGTTGTGGGAGCAAGCGAACAATCTCCTCCTAGATGCTGGAAGAATATTTGCTGAAACAAAGGCGGGGGCTAAACGCAAATTTAATCAGCTTTGCCTTTATCTAAGGGTAAAATCTTATGCGGATTTTTGGAAATGCCAGATAAATTGTAAGCATTATTCACTAAAAGGAGCGCCATGCTGACAGAATTTACCCTCGCCAACTTCAAAAGTTACAGTACAAGTCGATTACCCCTAGGCTCGCTGACGGTGCTAATAGGTGCAAACGCCGCAGGTAAAAGTAATGCTCTTGAAGGTCTGCGCTTTCTGTCATGGCTGGCACAAGGACAAAAACTCTCCAGCATTCAATATGCCGTAAATAGTGCAGAGCGTGTTGTACGCGGTCGAGTAATTGATTTGTGCCATCGGGGACAATCAAGTTTTACCATCGGTTGCCGTTTGGATTCAACAGAGTGGAACCAACTTGATATAACCCTCAATGTGCGTGACGGAGAACTGCACATCAGTGGTGAGCGAACCGTTAGCTCGACAAGTCTTGTCCCATTATATAACCTAGATGAACCATCTCAAGGAGCACAGACTGATGTTGGTGTCGCATATAACAACTTTACAAGGGGAGAAAACAAACCACAAATAACGTGCAGCGATCAAATGGCTATATTCGTGCAATTAGATAGCCGGGGTCGTTTTGATGCCAAATACCCCGAATCTCAAAAGATTATTCCTGAGACTGTCCGCGAATATCAACGAGTCTTAAAGAACATCCTGTTTTTAGATCCCGTCCCCGCCAGAATGCGCGAATACAGCTTCAAATCTGATAAGCAATTACTTGAGGATGGTACAAATCTTTCTAGTGTTTTATTTCGCTTGTGGTCGAACCAAGCTGAAAATCAACAGGCAATTCTGAACTTTATCCAAAGTCTACCAGAACAGGCTATAGATGGGCTAGATTTCATTTTTGGCCCACGAGATGAAGTCATGGTGCGACTAGCGGAAACCTTTGGCAATAGCCATCGCTATTATGAGGCAGCATTATTATCCGATGGCACACTGCGGGTATTGGCTATAACTGCTGCTATGCTATCGGCACCCGTTGGCAGTCTAGTCGTCATCGAGGAAATTGACAACGGCGTTCATCCCAACCGCGCCAAGCATCTACTTGCCAGCATCCAGGATATTGCTTTGCGGCGTAAGTTGCGGGTGCTGCTTTCCACCCATAACCCAGCCCTAATGGATGCCTTGCCCGATGCTGCCCTGGGTGATGTAGTGTTTTGTTTCCGAGATCCAGAAGAAGGAGATAGCCGCCTTGTACGGCTTGGGGATATGTACGAATTTCCAGGTCTGATATCGCAAGGACCACTCGGTCAACTGGTAACTGCTGGGGTAGTGGATCGGTTTGTCAAGTCGCCGCACACACTTGAAGATAGAAAACAGCAAGCTATGGAATGGCTGTCTCGTTTGCAGGAGTACGACAATGAGTAGTATCTGCCTGATCGATACCAGCATATTCCTCGAAATACTCAATGTTCCCAACTATAATCAGCATAGAGCATCAGTTCTCGAAGATTTTCAGACCTATGCTCAATCTGGCTGTACTTTTTTGTTGCCTATGGCGACTATACTCGAAACAGGCAATCACATTGCCCAGAACGGTGATGGCACAATGCGAAGGAAAACCGCCATCCGTTTTGTTAAAGAAGTTAAAGAAGCATTCACAGGCGTAGCCCCCTGGAGACCTACTACATTCCCGAATACAGCAGAGATATTGGAGTGGATTGACAAGTTCCCGAATCTGGCTGGCAGAAACAAAGCTCCTAATAAGCTTGAAGGAACCAGCTTCGGCGATCTCAGCATCATTCAGGAATTTCATAAATCCTGTAATCTCTTCCAAATGAGTGAAGTGTTTATCTGGTCACTAGACAGCGATTTACAGAATTATCACCAAAGGTCAAAATAAATATGTGAGCCAGTTTCAGTAAATCGCAAATTTTTTTCCAACAGAGCGATGCCTGCGGCGGGCTGCGCCTACGTCAAGATTTTGTACCTTGAAATACATTTTTGGCTGAACTATCTTAACCCGTAGGTTGAGATAGTTCAGCTAAACACCAATGGGGATCGTAGCAGCGCTTCCCACTCGAAACTCGAAAACTAAGGTATCGCTTTTTTTGCCTGCTCAAAACTTTGAAACTTGCGTGGCTTCCACCGTTAATTTAAATCTAGGCATAACTGGGTAAAAGTAGATAATCCACGTTGACTCGGTTTCCTAGACCTAGACGCGGCAACGGATACCGCGTCAAAACCCGTTGGAATCGCACCAACCTCGAAAAGCTCCAGTTGGACTGGATTGCCTAATAGTCCGTGCTTACCCATAGGGTGGATAAGTTGACCATTAAGCGTAACCTCTCGCGTCCTGTTAGGACAGGCAGTAAAATATCAGATTCCTCATTTTAGCTCTACGTAAGTTGTCAACTTACTTAGTGTTCCCAGAGACAAAAAGTAAGAGATCGGCCGCACAGAGGAAATTTGGAAGATTTACTGAAGCCGAAAGGGAAGACCACAGGCTACTTTGAACTTACATATTGATGTTTTCGGTAGTTTCGTTACGCTCTCATCAAATGATGGGAGCTTTTTTTATACACCACCCGCCACCGAGGGGCGATCGCTACACTTAACCTAACACTGCCTCAGGCTTTATTCATCTAGATTTCCCGATACGTTGGAAACCGTGTGTCTTCTCCCAATTCGCATCCCGGAGTAGGTTCTTTAACCTTGCCTGTAACGGCTGCTTAAAAACTAGGGTTTTAAGCCATCGGGTCAACAACTTTGCTGAAAATCTAGTACTTCTAGCACTTGCTAGATGCCCTGTCTCTAAGGGAGCGGGGTCGCTGACATCCTCTTTCTCCTTGTTTCCGGAATCGTGTTAATCGGGAATGCGATCGCCTACTTGTGCCGCACTCTAACCAAGTGCTTCACTGGCTGAGCCACTGGCGAGTTTTTGGCGGAGGGCTTCTGTCGAAACTGCCCACCAATGGCAGTAAAAAGCAATAACCCTAACCCCGACACCATCAATATTTTTGCTACTACTGGGCGGGAGGTGAGGGGGATGCTAGCATTTATGGCGCGATCGGCACGATAAAAAGCCCAATTCACCATGAAAAAATCCCACGGCGATAAGTCAAACCATTCCCTACTTTTGGCTAGCTTCACTTTGGAGTTTTGAAACTGGTTATGCAATTTCTCTTCAACAGATTTCATGTCATCAACGTAAATTGTTCTTAAAATTCGGATGTCACAGGGAGGCTGATTAGCATGGAAGTTTTCTAGCCTTAACTGTGGGTTCCGTGACAAACCAATTTTGACTCTACGAAGATAACATCCCGGCAGAATGCCATGATAGCCGATAGCTTCCATCAAATAAATGTAACCCGGCTCGTTATCATTCCTTGGCGTAAATTGTTGGCTTTGGTGATACATAATTTTCCTTGACTTGCCGTGAACACTGCTGTGGCTACGGCATGTGTGGGGTAAGACTTTCAACCATTTTAAACGTGAATGCTGCCGTGAATTGCCGTGAACACTGCCGTGGCTACGGCACTTGCAGAGTAAGATTTTCAGCCTTTTTTCTGCTGTCATGCCGTGGATTGGGTCATATACTCTGTTTTGAGGCTTAAAGAGCGTCCACGGCAGTCACGGCATTAATTACCCCAACTAGTTAAAGAGTAATTATCTTTGTCCGTTAAAACTAATAAACTTATGCCTACTAATTGATTCAATCCATCAGTTAACTCTGAGTCTGATAAACCAGACAGTCTGTCAGCTTTTTTCAAATCCCTCAAGCTTTTCGGCGTTTTTGATTTGACGTTTTCAAAGTATTCCAATAACTTTTTAGCCGATGCTTTAAGGGTAATTGACTGATGAGTTTTCTCTGCATTTTCTTGTGACCACAGTAAGCTAGCATCCCATTCATAATAATTAGGTGGTGGAAGTATGCCATAAAATGCTTTACCTTGTGCCGGACAATACAAGCCTGTAAATTTCAATTCTGGCTGACTCTCTAGCTCTTTCTGGATTAGTTCATACCAATTGTTTATCTTGTCTACCTCAAATTCATTAACCTTGTATTTAGCACAACTCTTAGCACTTCTACCCAAAGCAATATATGAGCAATTATCCAAATCAGTCTTCATAATTCCGAATGCACCAGGCTGTAAGTTTTGACCAGCTATTAATGACTTCACCTTTAAAGAGCGCCCAGTTTGCCAGATGAACAACAACAGTCTCTTAGCAAACTCACTCTTGTAGTTCTCAAGTTCCGTCCGCATAAATTGATTGAAATAGTTTAGCCTCGCGCCTTCTAACGTTGCCTCAAACCTGACCAACACATCTTCTAAATCGGCATCATTAATCTTTCTCCATCGAGAGAAAATGAGATTAATCTCATCGATGAAAAACAGAATCGGCTCGAATTCCGGAAATGGCTCATTCTTTAGGTAAGCTTGCTCATTCACATGGATCCGATATTGAATTTCTAATGCACCTTCCAAAAGCCCAAAGATGGAATTAGGCACGCCTAACCAGTCAACATGAGGAAAAATGTTTCGGGTATCCTCATCCATTTTGGGTATTGTTGTTCGCATGGTCGGCGCTCCCCCCAATTCCCTGACCATGCCGCCAATGATGTTAGCGATCGCTGTTGTCTTCCCTTGCCCAGTACTTCCCCATAGCCCAACATGGTATGAATCACGTACAAATTGAATCATCTGTAAGGGCGGTTGCAGAAAGTCTTTAACGCTCTTGGTTGCTTTCTCTCTACGCAACATCACCAGATGAGCTATGACCAACCGTGAATCATAGTCGTAAGTAAACTTGATTGGTTCTAGACAATGGGTCAACTGTGCTAAATTTTCACCTTCTAAGTTCAGTGCCTTAATATCTATCGTTTGTGCGGCATTCAGGCGATCGGTGAAGAAAAACAAATCAGCCTCGTATTTATCACCTGTGTAGTGAGAGCGGTCAAGGTGAATACTTTTAGCCAAACACCAATTGATAATGATGTTTCCTGCCTTGGTCGCTTGATTTGGGGCTATCTTCCAGATGATTGGCTCTCTTAACTTAGATATTTCTTCAAGCAATTTAGCTATTTTGGAATTGCCTTGGTCAATACGGTCTAGTAAATCGCTTACTTGCTCCCGCATCTCATCTAAAGAATTAACATTCTCATCAATTTTGTGATTTAGATTATGCAATTGATTTTTTGAAAAAGCACTGTATTCGTTGAGAGTGTGTGTAGCTTGTTTTTTGGGTACACAATCAGCCAATGTGGTGTATGCATCCTCCAACTGGCGTCTTTCATCAACATTTAGCACATTTCGGTATCGCACCTTAAGAGCAGCGATTTCATCGCCAATTTGAGAGTAAAGTGTTAATGCTCCAATTAACGCTTCTGTGTGCGGAAAATCATTAATTTCATAGAGAATATCGCAATGATTGACGTATTTCGTTTCCAGAACAGTTCGGAATTTCTGTAAGGGTATCATGATGTTTTGATACTCAAACACCCCATTCTCATCCTGAGCGGTCAATTTATGTTCAATACTTCTGTCTAGTTCGTTGTACACTTTGTCAATTCGCGCTTTTAAGTCTTCAATGAGTGCTACTTTAAATTCCTTTAAGCAGTCTGTAAAGCGAGTATCTTCCTCTTGGATCTTAGCGTTGAGTTCCTCGTTTTTACGGTGAAACTCTCGCTTAATCACACCAATCTGTTGTTCGTAAGCCTGAACTATTGCGGTCTTTTCGGCTAACTCTAGGCACGTGCGATCGCACAACTGTTTAACTTCACTTAACGCAGTCAAATACTGCTGATTGGTGTTTTTTAAACCTTCAACTTGATCTTTTAGCCTAGTTTCAGCAACAGCAAATTGTTCTTTACTCAAATTCTCAGTCCACTTGCTAGATAAGTGGTTTGTTACTGCCACAGCCGCCGCACAAATAGTGATATTCAGTGCTAATGGCTTAGTAGCCTCGTTGCTTTTATAGTAGCTTGCCACTCCTCCCATACATAGTAAAGCAGCAGCAATTGTCATGCCTTTGGTAATCATATTTCTCTGATTTAATTTATGGGGAAAGTGCGATTATTTGAGCGATCGCACCGACTCATTAAGCTGCAAGTAATTTTGCTTCTAGCTCTTCACGCTTGCGCTCATTTTCTTGAATAGAGCCTTCAACCTCAATTCTCAAACCGCTGTTTCGAGTAGCTTGCTTCTCCAGCTTCAATTGCCACTCTTCACGAATACCGTCCGTGAGAGCTATTGTGCCGTCAGTGGCAATCTGTTGCTGAGTGAAGAACTCTTCAGTCTGTACGAGCTTGGATTGTTCAGTCTGGAATTTCACAGATGCGATCTCATTCTTAACCACCTTGGTAGCAGTATCGATACCCGCCGTCGCATAGTCCACCAAATCACCAACCAAGCCAACTTGCTCAGTTGCCATCTTCACAGCCTTACGACCAAGCTTGATTTTCTCGTGGCGAACTTCGATCGCATTGCTCTGGCGTTGCAGTTTAAGTTTGTTTTTGTTCGCTTCCGCTGCAGTCATCTCCGGGATGTTGCTGTCCGCTGAGTAAGGATCGGAACCTAACAAGCTACCAATATCAATCTGTTCAATTCCGTATTGCGAAGCGATCGTATTGGCTTTCGATAGTGCTTCTGTATGGGATTGTCCAGAAGAAGAACGAAGAGTGCTGACGTTAGATGAAGTGTTTCTGCTATTACCTAGTGATTTTACGCTTTCAGTTAAAGTATTAGCTCTAGAACTGACGTTGCTAGCTACACTTTGAATTAGATTATTTGATGTAACATCAGGAGTCTCAAATCTCTTTGACCCAGTTAAACTACCTTTGGCGCTAGAACGTTTTGTGGTAGATCCGGTAATAGGATTCTTTTTTGTAGCCATATTGTTTTTATCCTTGACGCTGTTTGTTGGCTGGAAGTGACCACAAGTGTTGCAAATGAGTCCTTTGATATTTGTGTCACTTCCTTGAATTGAATCTTTGCGACTAGTAACTTTGTTGCACTGTGGACAATAAAGCTTCATGATACTGTTAGGACTTGTTTTTTCATCCTTCTTTGCTGTTTTTCTGATTCTTCAACTTAGCTCATCAAAAGTACATTCATAAATTTTTAAAAGCTGGTTGAACTGCTCAATCCTAAGTTTTAGAATAGTTCTACCTTTTTCCAAAACCGTTCTTGGTGAATAAATATTTGATTCGTCGTAAATTCATGGTTGTAATCTCCTATTTTAGGGGGTTTATTGAAGGCAAGCAGGAAGAGGGAAGATTTGGCAGTCCCCCTCTGCTTTGCGATCAGATCCGGAACTGGACGAATAGACGAAAGATGCAAGCCCAACCACACAGGGCTATAGCGTTAGCGAATCAATCATGCTGCTTCTTCTCCCTTAAAACAGCCGTTCTGATTTTCTTTCCAGTTCGGGAATCAACCTCAGAAATCGACCAAACTTCCTCGTAATCATTCGGTTTTATAGTTTCTAACTCAACACAAAATGAGCGAAATATCTTGATAATTTGTTGTTTAATTTTAGTCAATTTTCATCTCCTCCCAAAGTTCTTTTTCACAATTGGCTTGATTGATTCTCTTCCAGGTTCCGCGACTATTTTTGAAGACGAATATTGTTCCGCCGCGCTTGGTTTCATCTGTGTGGGAGAACTTCAAAGATTCACCACGGTAGATGTATTTGCTCCTACGGGATATCAAAGTAGTGTCAAACATTGTGTTTCCTGTTTTTTATTTAAGGCTTTTTGATTGATATTTACGTGAGCGATCGCAACGGAACTAGCTTTTTCTTTAAAGATCCAGAATCTCCTTTTAAGTTTCTGTCCATTACGTTATTGTGACTGAGGGCTGAACCTTTCTGTCTTCGGTGACTTTTCTTTGTACTTGCATTCGGGATAAATTAATTGTGATTTTCCGAGTATTTTTGACAGCTTCCCGCCAGAAAAAGTATTTTATTTCTCGGTTTTTAGGGATTTGATGACTATAATACCAAGTCCCACTTTCGCCTTCTATTTTATACGAAGTATTACAATTTAATTGTTCGCATTTAATCATGGCTAACCCCTCAAAATAAACAATTTTTCTCTGAACTAAATACAAGATTCGGCACTTTATTTGGCGTCACACACCGCACTGTTATTGTTGCCAAAAAAGCCCCGATCGTTCCACAAATTACGATTCTGTAAATTAACCCCATTGGCGGAGGAGGACTGTAAATCTCCTCCAATTCTCCCCGTTTCTTTTCAGAGTTTATTTCTTCCATACAGCCATAATGCTCCTACTGCTGCTATTCCGACAAGGGCTGGCGGACAGACAAAACCTGTCACAACAGCCGCGTAAAACCCCCCTGTCATCAATCCCGCTGACCCTGTCTTGAGTGCTATACTTGCAATCATTTGATCATCCTCGTCTACTTCAGAAGTGCGTCCAATACCGATTGAGTCTGTGTCTGAGATTGTACTTGGGAATTCCGGAACTGCTCTTGAGTTCTGATTAGCTCCCCCTGCCTTTTTCCCAGTTCATTGTTAAGGTCAATTAACTGAATGGCTTTCTGTTGATTGCGGTTAACTTTGTGTTGTTGGGAAGTTTGCGCCTTTTTGCGGTAGTAAGCTTCCCAAACGCTGTTATAAGCAGATTCATAAGTTTGAATATCACTGACAGCATCTAATTGTGCTGACTCTATTAAGGAATCGGATCTCATCTGGGAAATGGCTTCTACCACCCCATATTCAATAGATTCCAGAATTAGCTTGGTGTCCATGACTGCGGCTTCGGATGTGGTCAACTCACATTTGGGAAGTTCCACGCCGCTAGCCTCTGCATACTCTTGCGCGTGTACTTTGGCTGCTTCTTCAAAACCATCTGGCAAATCACTGTCTATCGTCCACGACTGTTCCGGGAATTTTCTCTTCATCTCGTTCAGCAATTTCTTGGACGGTATCCTCAGAGCTTCTGCTGCCTGCTTTATTGTTGACATTGTTGATTACCCCTGTTTCAAAATATTCTGGATTTTTACTTAATGCAATTTGTAATTGCTTCATCCCATGCGATCGCGCATACTCCCTGATTTTTTGCAAAGAAGATAAATGCCAAGTATTCAGCTTTGCAAACCTATTGAGGTATCCCGTTTGTGGGTCTTGGAACTCTGCAAACGATGGAAGAAAGATTGATGCAACTTCTAGATATTTCTGGATAGTTCTGGTACTAACTGGCGGTTGAAGTTGGCTTGCTGCCTGAATTCTGGATAATTCTTGGATAGCTTGAACACTACCAATAAGTTCTGATTGCTTCTGATTCAACACTTTTACTCACTTCTGAAACAACTCTAGCGTCAACCAATGATATGCCGCAGTTAAAACTCTCATCAAAAAACTAACACCTCAAAATCTTCTCTGCTGTATGCTTTTATCTCCTTCCCCCCACTAGCAAACGTCCAAATCTCATCATCGTCGCTCCCCAAGTTGGTCACATCTATGAAGGTGCACTCATCGTACCAGGGCGCTGCTAATCCTTCAGCAATGTCGTGGACTTTGAATGACAACCTGGAAAATACTTGTTTAAGGCTCTCTATTGGCATCCAATCCATTTCATGGCACAAAATCGCTCTTTTATTGGCTTCTATGTAGGCGATCGCTCTTATAATCAACTTTTCCTTCTGCTCTAACGACCAATTCGCGATCGCCTCACTCAGTGTGTCAGCATTCCTCTCTACTAACTCACTTACTTTCTCCCAGTTTTTCGTTTTCAACAGCATCTTAGAAAGATTTCCATAATTTAGTGTCTCTGTTTGAGTGACTTCCTGGTCAGTTGTTGTCTGTTCACTAATGACTTCCACAGGAATGGAAGCAGCATCACCCTCTTCTGTCGCGATCGCTTCAACTAGGTCGCACTCTAGAGCCTGTTCGGAAATGTATCTTTCCAGTTCAGCTTGTGCAACGGTTTGCTCGTCGTCAGGAATGACCACATTCTCTACAATGGTGGAGGCAGGGGAGACAGTAGAAGAATCTAGATGGCAGTCTTGTTGAACAATTTCTTCTTCTTCCTCTCCCCATGCTAAGATCCTCTTGCCCCCTGCTCCCTGCTCCCTAACTCGCCTCTCTAGCCACTGCAGCGGCGGCAACCCTGACGCTTCCCAATCTCTCTCTAGCTCCACCGCTTCTGGACATCCCGGAACTTCGATTCTCAGCTTTCCCACTCCACCCTTCTGATTGCCCACAAAACGCACTGGTTTTTCTTCCTTGGGAACCGCTGGCTTACGCAGTTCTTTTATTTTCTGCGCTACCAACGTTTGGGTGTCCGAGGCGGCGATCGCTTCACGCGCTGTCTGACTCCTGGGCTGGGACAATTGCAGCAACATCGGCAATCCCAAGCGAGCCGCAACAACTGAAGGGATCTCCGAGGCAGACTCTGCCGCTTTGATCAGCTTCGATACTTGAGACTTCTCTAAGTCGGCTGATTCTACAAACTTGTTGAATTTCCGCTTCGTCCCTTCTTTGATTTGGGCAAACATTCTCCCTGCATCTATCAACAGTTCGTTTGCTTGCTCCCATAACTCAATCGCTCTCGCAATATCTCCATCGGCAGAAGGACTCGTTACTACGCTTAGGTTGGGGTTGATTGCTGTTGCTGCTATCATAATCAGAAACTTTTTAACTGTACAAACAAACGGAAAATACATAGAAAGCCCACTGCGGCTAGCACCAGAGTTAAACTGTCAATCATTTCATTTTCCTCTGGTCATATTACCGTAGGAGCCTCTACCATCAAGCATTACCAGACTCCTGGTTTCCAGTCGATTCCATAGGTGTCAATTAATTTGTCGGCAATACCCATGTTGACTCCAAGTGCTTGCCGTACCTGGCTACCAATACGTTGAACAGTTCGCTCAAACTCCCTAACTTTGTTACTTCTAAAAGTTTGTGTCCATCCAGTAACACCGAGTCTCTTACTACAATTCTTGTTTGTTTCATACTTGTGTAAACGCTTTCTGCTTTGATAAATCAATAGATGTCGAAATATTTGGATGATTTGATTCTCTCTATTCCTTTGTTCGGCAGTTCTTGGTATTGCTTGCCTTTGTCCACCCTTTAACGGCTGACAAATTTAATGTTGACGAAGTGCTTATTATTCGTCAACATTTTTGTATACGATAAGCCGAAATAGATTCGACGTTAATGTTGCAAGCTAGTAATATCAATGGATACGCATTGATAAAGAAAAGTAACTATGCCCTCCCAAAGCCCAAAAGTTATGTTCGTTACTGATGATGAGACTAAGGCAGCTCTAGAGCAATGGGCTAAAGACGAAAAACTTACAGTGTCTTCATTATGTGCTCAGGTTATGCGCAAACTCTTAACAGATAAAGGTTATTTAAAGCAACACAATAACCTGCTCAGCAGGTGTTGCATTATAGGAATCAAATGCATTAAATTGGTATAATTTGATGCCAAACCTTGAGAGCCATTCATTTTTTTGTGAACATCTAACAATTACAATCATAAAACAAATTCCGCCAAATGGCGGAATGTATTATCAAGAAATTTTAAGAGCTTTTTTGTTGCCGAATTGAATAAAATGTACTTGTAGTCTCCGAGTAACGGCGGAATGCCTAAAAAGCCAAATTCAGTAGAAGAACTGCAAGCGTTTGTTACCACTTACGCGGAAGCTGGGAAAATCAGCGGCGAACAGATTATTTTAGACAACAGTGTCGAACTCCAAGGTTATGTCACTACTGACCTTTATAATCGTGCCTTATATAGAAGTGCCCCCTGGGGATTTGATAAAGGCAAGATTGCTACTACTGGAGTGTTTCTGCTCTTGCAGAACCCAATAGTTAAGGCAGGTCTTGGTTTTGACATCCCGACATATCGTAAGGGTGAGGAAGGAGTCAGGCACTTTAGAAGTTTAATTCCTTTGTCTACTTATAACTTATTACACAAGTATATTGACACTATTAATTTAAATACAAGTCAGATCACAACTCTAGTTCTGACCTACTTCGCTCATGATGCAACAGTAGAGCAAATTTATCAGCAATTCCTTACCGATGCTACGGCAAAATTCAATGTCTCGCAACATCAGGTTGAACAGACTATCGATCAGCACCTCAAGTTAAAGGCAAGAATTAATAGACTTAACCTCAAGCTTGCAGGTGATCCAGAATCGGAAGCTGAGAAACTTCCATAATCTATTGCCATCATTTTCAGAGGGTGTGGGGTGTTAAGACTTTAAACCAACCCCCCGTCAAGGTTATTCCAATCCCTTCACCCTAGCCTTTACAGACCTTAAGTGTCCCAGTGATTAAATAAGAGCGGCGTCTATCCTTAATTGAGCGCGGTGGTAATTCGACGGTGTATCTATCGTAATTTGCACGCACATCACCCGGTTGTTGCACCAGAACATCCCAGCCGTACTTTGCGAATAACGCTTCAGGTTCGTCGCAGCCAAATTTCCAATGTCCACTGATTACCGTTTGGCTATTTGCTGCACCAGCTGACCACGATTTAACACTGACCAAATCGGCACCGATGCGACTATTTGCTGCGCTTAAGTTTTTAATTTTATCTAGCAATTGATCCACGTGCGATTCATTTAAATACATTAACAGTCCTTCCAATAACCAAATTGTCGGAAGGTTTGATTGGTATCCATGTGTTAGTAATATTTGCTCCCACTCCTTTGACGTCACATCAGCACTAATGGCGTGATAGTTACATTTAGATTGGTACGGTGCCAGTATATTCAATTTGTAATCAATAATTTCCGGCAGATCGATTTCGTAAAGTGTTGTTGATGAGGTTAAGGGTAATCGGTAAGCACGGGTATCGAGTCCACTACCTAAAAGTACGACTTGGTTGATGAGTGGTAACGATTTGACGATAAAATCATCAAAGTAGCGAGTGCGAATCGCCACAAACTGCATTTTTAACTGATTGCGTGGGTCAAGTGTTTGATAGTAATCGAGTTGCTGTTGTATAGCGTCATTCCCAGCTAGAGAGGCAGCGAACGGGTCATCAAATAATCTGTCGTCCCTTTGATGTTCAATTGCACGTTTAGCAGCCATAACTATGGCGGTGCGGCAAATTGGTGAATTAACTTGTTGCAACATAACTTATTTAACAAACAGAATACATGCAAAGGACCTGGAGACGTTCCCCTCTTTTATACTTTATGGGGATACATAGCAGCATAGCTGACGAATACTTGGTGCCTTATGTCATCGGAAGAAGCGATCACCGAAATCTTGACTGGATCAAACTTTTAATCTAACTTTGCCGTTTTTAGTTGCTTCGTGTTCACTACCCC
>CAZZYE010000020.1:0-22280 GCA_964658145.1 uncultured Stigonema sp. | reverse complement strand
CCTTCAGGTCAAACTAAGTCATTAGGTGCAATGGGTGGATTGCGTTATTTACGTGCTTGACGTTATGATAGCACCCAATGCAACAAAGTTCAAAGGCATTAGACAATTTAAAGAGCTTCGGAGTCAAAAGCCTTATGTACCAAGAGTTTGAGGATTTAGACACGTACACTGTTGAGGCGCATAAGTAAGTATGTGCCAAAATTTACCTGTATGTAACGAGAAGTGAAGAAGAGGCATTGGAGTTAAATTTAACACGCTTTGTACTGTAGTTTCCTTAGAGGCTGTTTCTCAAGCGACTATTCACATAGCTAAATTAATTGGAGCTTCACCCAGAGAAGTTATTTTCACTTATCGGAAAGTCATTGGTTATTTTAAAGCTAAATTTATCTTAGGATTGACCGCTACACCTGAAAGACATGATGGACAATCACTGCCAATCGATATTTCAAAATTCTGCTCATCGGCTAGATTTAGAAGATGCGATCGCCCGTGGATTGCTTGTGCCGATTCGCACCTTGAGAGTTTGGACTAACGTTGATAGCAACGAATATTCGCTTCAATGGGGTTGATTACCGCAGTGCTGATTTGGGCAAGTATCTCTTTGTTCCCAGTCGGGATGAATTACAGCAGTTTTCAATTGAATTGACCGCATTATTGTAAGGGCGCGCATTACGCGCCCCTACGGCACCTATGTGGCGCATGTCTAAGACATCGCTCTTAGTTGAGTTATAACTTGATACTCCTCAGTTGAGCTGCTTGCCTTCATCGCAGTTAGTTCAGGTATACTAGATAGCTTAGACTCCTCAGTTAAGCAGGTTGCCTCAAGTTTATTCAAGCTGTTGTCACCATTCGTTTGAAGCGCTAACTCATGGAGCAGTTCTGTAAGCAAAAATGCTCAATACCCAGCAATGTGCATCTTCCCATAATAATTAGGATTTTAATCTATTCGCTTTGTTAATTTATAAAAATTTATGGTAAAACAAATTAGCCTTAATTTAGATGGCGATATTAAACAAGTAGTTAACGTTAATCCAGTCTTTGCCCGCCATGAAACCTTTCACCCCCGATTCGGTTGGATTAAGAAGGGTTTTGACGCCGCATTGAATTCGTTCGTGTTCGTGCAGGAAGATGCTCCGGTGCGGCTAGGTGTCGGGAAAAACATGGTAAGTTCTATTCGCTACTGGTGTAATGCGTTTAAAGTACTGGAAAACGATAGACCCTCTGATTTTGGCGATCGCCTTTTAAAAGATGATGGCTGGGACCCATATCTCGAAGATCCAGCATCATTATGGCTTCTACACTGGAACTTACTCAAGCCACCATGCAATGCAGCTGCTTGGTATTTCACTTTCAACGTCTTCCGGGAAACGGAATTTTCGCTCATAGAATTATTTAATGCGCTGTGTGACTACAGAGATACTGTTGCACCTCGCATTGTCGAATCTTCTCTGAAAAAGGACGTTACCTGTATCTTACGAATGTATGTAGAACAAGGAACTGCTAAAACTGGTGTCAGTGAGGATGGTTTAGATTGTCCCTTTACGAACCTTGGAATTATTCATACAGCAGGAGACTCCAGACACTATACCTTCCGAGTTGGTTCCAAAGGGAATTTACCAGCAGAGATAGTAGTTTCAGCTTGTCTGGAATACGCCAGTTGGGTTGGGCGTGAACAAAGAACTATCTCCATTTCCCGCCTAATTTATGACATTGGCAGCCCAGGCATGGCATTTAAACTTTCAGAAAGTGCAGTATGTGATGCCATTGAACAGGTAGCAAGGCGGTCAAATTCCATAGCACTTTCTGAGTCTGCTGGCTTGATTCAATTTTCATTTACTGAACAGCCAAAAGTTCTCGCAGAGGATATCTTAGACAAATATTACAAAGGCTAGGTTGCTGGGGCAAATCAATGAACAAACCTTTATCTGAATATTTCAGCCTTAGGCGTCGCTACTCCCGTTCCATCAACCTTGAACGGGATTTAGATAAAGTTGATGCCTTGGTGGGATATATTCCTACAGAGAGGTCAGTTGATGCAACTAAACGGATATTAGCCGGATTTGGTGGAACTTCTAACCATCGCGCTTGGACTTTGACTAGCGTATATGGCACGGGTAAATCTGCCTTTGCTCATTTTTTCGCATCTCTGTGCGCTCCCGAAACCTACGAGATCCGTTGCTCTGCGCTAGAACTGGCATCCCTAACATTAGGTTCTCATAGTTCTGAATATCTAGATCTTAAAGAAAATATACCGGGACGTGGTTTTTTCCGAGCTGTAGCCACCGCACAGAGAGAACCGATAAGCAATACGATTGTTCGTGCGCTGCTTCGAGGAGCCGAAGTTTTTTGGTCGCCTCAAGAGCACAATAAACTTAGCGTAGCTCGAAAACTGGTAGACCTTGGCACACAAGTTGCAGATGGAGGAACAGTAGACAGTCGGGAAACCCTTAATCTTATCAAAGAAGTGGCTTTAGCTGCTGCAACAGATGTCTTACTGATTATAGATGAACTCGGTAAAAATCTAGAATTTGCTGTCCAAAACCAGGGTGCTGAAGATTTATATCTACTACAGCAACTAGCTGAACTCCCTAAAGATAAAGGTTATAAAGTTTATATAGTAGGTCTGCTGCACCAATCATTTGCTGACTATGGCGAAAGATTAGCCTCTGTACAGCGCAACGAATGGGCAAAGATTCAGGGTAGATTTGAAGATATCCCTTTTCAAGATTCTCCGTCACAGATGATGCGGTTAATTTGTCAAGCAATTGACCGTTCTGGTGCAGAAAGGATTCGCTCTCGCGTTCATAACCAGGCGGTGGAATGGTTTGAATATCTGCCAAGTGACATCAGGGATGATTATACACAAGCACTGCTCTTCGATACTTACCCCTTGCATCCCATCACCGCCTTGGTGATGCCAATGTTATGCACTCGCTATGCCCAAAATGACCGCTCATTATTTACTTTCCTCACAAGCGCTGAACCTTATTCTTTTAGAAATTTTCTCAAGGAAGCTACGGTTGAGGAAGATGTCTTACCAACGCTGAAGCTAGATCGAGTATACGATTACTTCATTGAAGCGGTTGGTACAGGTTTAGCTTCTCGACCGAATCTCCAGCGATGGGTAGAAATTCAGAATTTAATTGCCGATGCTAAACGCTTAGATGTTGATAGTTTGAGGGTTTTGAAAACCATTGGTATTTTAAACCTTGTGACGACTAGAGGTGCTATGAGGGCAACTCGCACTCTGGTAACGTTGGCGATGTGTGACAGATCCTCTGATAGTACCACCAAGTACTGGGAGCAGGTGATTGAAAATCTTCTGCAAAAAGGTATCATTACTCATCGTCGGCAATTAGATGAACTGCGAATTTGGCAAGGGTCTGATTTTAATGTTGATGTGGAACTGGCTACTTACATCGAAAACGAGCGATCGCCCATAGTCAAACTTCTTTCTCATATCCGTCCCCTGACACCGATAGTCGCCCAGCGTCATAGCTACAAAACAGGTACGCTACGTTACTTTGAACGGCGCTATATTGATGGTTTGGAGGACTTAACAAAACTACGTTGTTTCAGCAATGACTGTGATGGTTTAGTTGGCTATTGGGTGGATGAGGCTAAACCAACTCATGTGCCATCTACTACAGCTGATGGCAAACCGTTGATTGTAGTGTGTGCAGCCAGGTTAGATATATTGCGAATTCGGGCGCGGGAATTTGCTGCGTTGAAGAAAATTCAAACCAACGCGTCTGAGTTGCAAACTGATGGGGTGGCGAGGCTGGAGGTTCGCTATCGCCTAGTGCAAGCTGAAGAATGGTTAGATGAAACTCTCTTGCAAGCTTTTGATGTAGGGGCAAATCAAAACCTTTGTTGGATTAAAGGTAGACAAGAAACAATCAGCCACGTTACAGATTTTAATGCCAAACTATCGGATGTTTGTGACGAAGTTTACCGACTTGGGCTTATCCTTTGGAACGAGCTAATTAATCGCCGTGAATTAACTTCTCAAGGTGCCAAAGCAAGACGCGAACTGATTGAGGCGATGATTGAAAACCCAGAGCAAGAAAGGCTTGGTTTGCAGGGATATGGTTCGGAAGTTACAATGTATTATTCGATACTGAGTGATTCAGGAATTCATCGGCAGGAAAACGGAGAGTGGGGATTTTATCCACCAAAAGAACAATCGGGTGTATGGACGGTTTGGCAGGCAATAGACGATTTTTGTTTGCAAGCCAAGGATAAGCCACAGAGCATAGACAAACTCTATAAATTATTTGAAGCACCCCCCTATGGGGTAAAACATGGAGCAATTCCGGTACTGCTAGCAGCAGTTTTATTATACCACGTTGATGATGTTGGGGTTTACAAAGATGGCACGTTTATCCCAGTTTTGGGAGTAGAACATTTTGAGTTGCTGATGAAAGACCAAGACCGGTTTGCTGTTAAGTATTTTGAAGTGGTGGGATTGCGATCGCAAGTCTTCAAAGAACTCGAAGCGATTTTACGCCAGAAAAATGCTTCTGTGCCGCCTAAAGTACGAAACAGCACACTGCTGATGGTGGTAAAGCCTTTATTTCAATTTGTGAAGAAATTACCTGCATACACTACTAAAACCAAGCGTCTCAGCAGTGAAGCACGATCGGTGTTGCAGACGTTGCAGCAGGCGCAAGAACCCGATGAACTGCTATTCACGTCTTTACCTAAGGCTTGCGGGTTACCTCCTATTGTTGCAGGAGACGAGGACGACGGCACATTGGCGAAAACGCTAACAAAAAAGCTAATTGCAGCACTTCACGAAATTCAGACTGCCTACGACCGCCTACTGAGTGAGTGTCAATCCCTTCTCTACAATGCTTTTGCAGTCAGGAGTAGTGAGGAAAAACTGCGGGAAGATTTCCGGGTGAGAGCCAGTTATTTGACTGGTCAAGTTCTAGAACGTCGGATGCGAAGTTTCGTTATGGCGGCGGTGGATGAAACTGCAACCGATACAGAATGGCTAGAGGCACTGGCGATGATTGTGGTTGACAAGCCCGCTGAGTCTTGGACAGATGAAGATATTACGAGTTTTGAAATCAAGCTTTCCGAACTCGCTCGAAGGTTTAAAGACCTAGAGGCTTTACAGAAAGATGCTCAAACTGGCTCAAGAGAAGGATTTGAGGCACGCAAAATCACGGTTACGCGTCCGGATGGACAAGAAACTCACTCTTTAGTTTGGTTTGATCATGAGAACCAAGTTCAAATTGATAGTCTAATTGAGGAAATATTAGCAGTATTAAATAAGTATGAGAACCCACAATTACACCAAGCAGTTGTCGCCAAATTGACAGAGCGTGTGTTAGGCTCAACAGAAACTGATAACCTTTCTCTAATTCGAGCTAAGCGTCAAGAGCGAGAGCATGGGCAAAAAACTAGTTAGACATATCTTGGGTCTATCGGGGGGTAAGGACAGCACAGCTTTGGCAGTGTTTATGCGTCAGCAGTTCAGCGCACAGAGAAAGTGGTTGATTGATGCATACACTGAAAATGACAAGATAGACGTTAGGGAAGAATTTATCCGTCGAATGGCTAACACTGCTACTTACTGTAGTAAGTTAATTTATTATTCCAACAGGAAAAACATTCACAATGCTTTGAGTGAAATAGAAGATGTATCGGAATCAGATAGAAAGCGAGCGATACTTTGCCTTCTTTACCTTCAAGATGCAGGACACAAGATGGCAAATACAATCATAAGCCGCTTTTACGCTCTTGTTATACGTAACGAACCAAATTCAAATATAGAATTTGTTTTCGCTTCTAAAGTAGTTGCAGCATTTTTCACTATGTGGCGGTCAGCATTACCAAATTCGGGTCTTGATGATGTATATCGAGACTTACTTCGTGACAAGATGTCATGGAAAAAAGGCAATTCCGAGCTAACCGTGGAAAATCTAAAGGAATATTTTAGGAATAAGCTAAACGATAAAGGAATAGGAACCAAGGATGATTGGAAGAGAAAAGCAATCCAGTATTTAAGATACGATAACGCTAAACATGTTTGCAGATTTGCACTTTTTGTCACAGCACATGATACTATTCTAGACCCAAACGTTCCAGGTTTAATGAAAATTGGTATATCAAGCTCATCTCCATACTTAGAACCTAGTAAATGGGATGATGAAGATTTTAAGAATATTGAGCATATAGCACCTAAATCACAGACATTCAACAGCTTATGGGATAACGCATTGTATAAAAATGAGGACTATGAACAAATTGGAAATCTGACTCTTCTTCCTAGAGAAATTAACAGATCTGCGGGTAACAAAGGGTGGATTGAGAAATGGATTTATTATCGACATTTAGCAGAAACAGACCCTAATAAGTTGAAAGTTTTAAAGAAAGAAGCTGAAAACAACGGTGTGAATTTGCAAGCAGAGACAATTAAATTGTTGCAAAATACATCACACAAACATCACATCGTGCCTATTGTACAGCTAGGAGCATCGGGCAAGTGGGATAAAGCTTTTGTAGAAAAAAGAACTGAGCGTATATGTGATATCCTTTGGGAGCGAATGAATGAGTGGCTGACTTGATCAGCGATTAAGCCAAGATACAAGTCAAAATAGCTAGGTGAATTGCCATGCTTATCCTCTCACCTAATATTGAGCTTTTAATCTTAACTAGCAGCAAGAACGATACGTTAATCCATATGCTGAGCTTGATCGCTACTACCAAAACTTGCAGATGGGTCTACCAGTAAACTTTTACGAAGGTCGTTATGACCCTAGTAAGGAGTAGGGCAAGCAGTGTTCAACTTACCTATACTGGAACAAGGATTCATCATGGAGTGAAACCGTATGTCAGACTTACTTAAAAGAATTACAGTTAATCCCAAACAGTGTGGTGGTCGCCCTTGCATTCGGGGCATGAGAATTCGGGTATCAGATGTACTGGACTTGTTTGCGACTGAACTTAGTACCGAACAAATCTTGGAAGAAATGCCCGATCTTGAGGCGGATGATCTGAAAGCGGCACTTTTATACGCCTCGCGTAAGCTTAATCATCCGGTGTTGGTGGCATGACGATCTGGGTAGACGCACACCTGTCACCTGCGATCGCAGCTTGGATCACGAGTACATTTGGCATAACAGCATGTCTTCTTTGCGCGATATCGGTTTGAGAGATGCTGAAGACTCTGAGATTTTTGAGGTAAAGGGTTACCACCTCAAGCAAGTTCAACTGAGCCGATTCTTCTTAAGGACATGAAAGCATTAGGTTATCAAAAGCTTGATGTGATAGGAATGAATGGTTAAAGCAAAGGGGGAAACAGTCATGACGATGCAGGGCAGCCAGGTGTGCAAATGTAATGCTTCTTTTGTAGCAATCACAACATTTCAGCCTATACCCTAGATTTCGCATCCACCTCTACCAGCTACAACCTTCGCTATTCAATTACCTAAAACCGCTGCTTTGTCGCAGTGCTTTTTCACCGTATAAACGAAGAAATTAGACAATTGATTTTGAAGTAAGATGACTTAATCAAAGTAGCTCCCGCAGTTGCCGTTACTTTCATGACTAAGCCCAGAAAAGATGAAACCCGATACCGTCATGATTGGTCAGTGACCCTTTGCGCCGACCCAGAAGGTAAAGGCTTTTACGCGCAATGTACTTCTCCTGATGGTTTAACGCTTTGCACAGATATCTACAATGACAAAGGTTTCGCTTGGCAACAAGGTTATGAGCTAGTAGACCGGACAATCCGAGAGGAGCAAACCCGTCGTTACAATGCGCTCGCCCTGCCTCTGACTCTTGCACTGTTATACGTATCTGGGGAAGATGAGTACGCTCAATTAAGCAATCAACAATGCTTGAGGGGTAGGCGTGCCTGGAAAGGCTATGACTTTGGTATTTTGGACTTACTTACTGCTGCTGGCTTCTTAGAAGAACAAAGCTATCCTAAACAGGTTAAGTCGCTAGTTTTAACGCCGAAGGGGATTAAGCAAGCAAGGCGCATTCTAGCAGGATTAAACCTGGACGGGATCGAGGAGTTTCTTGGCGCTCTTGCCGAACACGATAATTTACCAGATTCTGAGCGAGAATGAAGAAAGCTTATTAAGCCACCCTTATAACCTTGGATTATCAAGGCTTTCAAGTTTTCCATCCCTAGAAATTTTGTATCTATTTGTAACACTTTCACAACAAACCCAGGAGAGCCAATTTTAATATACGTAGAGACGCGATTAATCACATCTCTACAAAACAAACTGATTTAAACTTAACCTCTTTCTTGCTGGTCTAACCAAGTTACTAAATCAGCTACCTCTGAAAAATCTAGTAATGCTTCTGCTAAATCATCTAACTTTTCAACAGATAGCACTCGAATTCTATCAATGATGAATCTATTTCACCAAAACGCCGATTAAGCTGACGTATAATTGTACGTTCTTCACCTTGCTTGTTGCCCTTCTGTAATATATCCTGATAAATCACTGATTCTTGCATAATATCCTCCCGTAAAAATTGCCGATCTTAATCTTTCTCAAACTCCAAATAACAAAAAAGGTCAGAGTTATTATCTCCGACCTTATAATATTTAATTATCTGAAGTTAATTGCTTGACTGCTGGTCTAACCAAGCTACTAAATCAGGTCGCGATGAAATTCTGAGAATAGCTCTACCTAAAGCTTCTAGCTGTTCCTTATTTAAAACTTGAACTCGATTAATAATTGACGAATCTATTTCACCAAAGCGTTCATCAAGTAAAAACATACAGAATCTAAGTGCTTCTTTTTGTTCTCCCTTCTGTAATATATCCTGATAAATTACTGATTCTTGCATAACATCCTCCCGTAAAAATTGCCTAATTAGATCTTTCTCAAACTTCAAACCTGCTAAAATCTCTGTGTAAGCTGCAATATCTTGCCTAATATCCCTATCTGGAATTCTAGCAACACTTTGGGCAACCTGTGATAATAACCCTTGGGGTGAGGTTGTTTGCGTTAATGGCGCTAACGGTAATAATGCGGGATTATGGAGAAATAGCGTTGAATCTTGTTCCCACATCCGTATAACTCGATAGCGATGAGTAGTTGTCTCATTGACATACTCTTCAGTAAATGCGATTTCATTACTTGTCTCTTGTAAGAAAATAACTACCTGCGTTACGGGGACGTCGTATTGACGCATCAACCTGACAGAATAATCCAACATCCGAAAAGGAATCGATGGAGTAGACTTTGTTAGGGTTTGAAATTCAATGTGCAAAATTCTATTTTCTGTTTGTAAAAATGTTACGGAGTCAGCCCGAATTGGTTCGATACTCAATTCGGTTTTTAATACTTCGATTTTTCGCGGTTCTACAGGTAGTAGCCAGCGGGCAAATTCGTCTGGGTATTTTTCAGCTAATAGTTTACAAACGTTATCGTAACTCACAGGTTTAACCGGGTTTATACTGGGTTTATATTATTAATATGTTATAGATTTATTTAGATAATTTTGATAAAAATTAACTTGATAATGAATCTGTTTATAAGAGGATGTTTGAAAAGTCGGTTAAGTAGTAAAAAACCCCACTCAGTATAAGCTGTGAATAGAAAGAATACAGCACTGAGAGGGCTTTCCACGTACTCAAGCTTGTCTTACAAATGGGCAAACAGGTGTCCCGTTTGACGACTATCTGGGTGGATGGGCCTTTCTGAGTGTCTAGGCTTTCACTGCGGTAAGCCTGTCACCGACGATCGCAGCTTGGATTACTAGCACATTTGGTGTTAGATCATATTATCACTTTCAAATCAGGAGTAGCCATAAACTCTTTGTCAACTACTGATACACAAAGCAAAATTTATCCCATCTACCTAGACTATCACTCAACAACCCCAGTTGATAACAGGGTTGCAGACCTGATGCTGCATTCTCTGACCACAGCATTTGGCAATGCTAGCAGCATCGACCACATATACGGCGATGAAGCAGAAGAGGCTGTTTCCCAAGCCACTACTCACATAGCTAAATTACTTGGAGCGTTACCTAGAGAAATTATTTTCACTTCCGGAGCCACTGAGAGTATTAACTTGGTCATTCAGGGCAGTATACCTTTTGATAACGATTACAAGATTAAGCATCGCATTGCTGTCTTACCAGTAGAACACAAAGCAGTTTTAGACACCTGTCATGCACTAGCGAAAAAACAATTAGCAGAGGTTATTAACCTCCGAGTTGATTCAAAAGGTAGGTTAGACCTAGATCATCTTGAGCAAGTCTGTGCATCGGGGCTGTCACTACTCTGTGTCATGGCAGCTAATAACGAAATTGGCAACATATACCCTATCCAGATTGTTGGGCAAATTGCTCAAAAGTACAACGTCCCTTTTTTGTGCGATGCTTCCCAAGCTGTTGGAAAAATCCCAATTAACTTTCAAGAGTGGGGAATTACATATCTAGCTATCTCTGCTCATAAACTCTATGGTCCGAAAGGCACAGGAGCCTTAGTTATCCGCAAAGGATATCGCTTAGAGCCAATTTTGTTTGGCGGTGGACATCAGAAGGGTTTGCGGTCTGGAACTCTTAATGTTCCTGGTATTGTTGGACTGGGAGAGGCTTGTCGCCTACGTCAACTTGAAATGGAAGAAGATGAAAGGGCGATCGCAGCCAAGAGAAACAGATTACAAAACTTATTCCTAGAGAAAATTCCCGGTTTAGTCATCAACGGCGATGTCACCTCCCGTTTATCCGGCAATCTCCATATCTCCATCCCTGATGTTCCCAACAGTGCAATCATTGCCAGAGTCCGTCACCAGATCGCTATCTCGACAGGTGCTGCTTGCGCATCAGGTGTGGAGACACCTTCTCATGTTCTTCAAGCTATGGGTTTAGCCTCAAACTTAATTGAAGGGGCGCTGCGGATTGGAATTGGCAAATTTACAACCACTGAAGAGATTGAACAGACGGCTGAAATTATATCATCTGCCGTTACCCTAACTCGTAAAGCTATGTTTACCTGAGTGAGCATTTGCACCGGGGAACGTCAGATTAATGCCCCTGATTTGGTACTCAAAGATGACGACCTGCTGCGGGACTGTTCCAATGGCTACTAGTGCTTTCGTACCAAGTTGTTGTTGCCAAGGGAATGCAGGTTGTGATAATCTCGCAAATATATAGTATGATAGCAGGCTGACTCTAATTGTATCTTAGGGTGAAGAGCAAGAGCATGAGTAAAAAAGCAGTTAGACATATTTTGAGTCTACCGAAGGGTAAGGACAGCACTGCCCTTGCTAGTTTTATGCATTATAAGTACCCAAATATACAGCTTGAATAATTTTTCTGCGACACTCATAAGAAACTGCCAGACACTCACGAATCTCTCAAGTCCATGAAAGCCTGTTTGGAAACCAAAATTTAGCTTTGCTTGATGTGTCATCTTGAGAAATTTTTGGGCATCCTAAGTAGAGGAAGATAAATACTCCTTGTTCGGATACCATTTACACTCTCTACGTATAACATTCATGCTTAGGTTACAACTGAGCTTTCACACCACATTTGCTCTTAAAAAGGAAGACCTGCTAAAAATTCTTCAGGCTGCTGCTGAGGAAAAAGGTTTAAAGGATACGACGGGAAGCCTAATTGAGCGAACAGGTCTAGGTAATAAGAAAGTTAGTCCGATGAAAAGTTGGGCGATTAGGGCAGGATTAGTTAGTAACAATTACCTCAGCCCGGAAGGAAAGATTGTTCTCGAAAAAGATCCTTATCTGAAGTCAACTGTCACTGACTGGCTAATGCACTTCTACCTCAGTTTTGGTAATAAGGGACTAACAAAACCACCAGAAGACCCTGCTGATTGGGGTGGCTGGTCTTACTTTGTTTTTAACTTTTTGCCGGAACACCCTACTTTTACGCTAAGTGACTTAGTACGATGCAGTGCTGTTATTTTTGACCAGGAGACTGAGGAGAAACTTACTGATAACTTCACTATTGTTCTGAAAGCATATGCTCTACCACCTAAGAATAAGAAGGAAGAGGCTCCTTTAAAGTATTGTAAATTTCTTACATTAGAAGAAGATAAATTTACTACTAAAAATGCAACTTTACCCAATCCCTACCTAATTGGGTATTTCCTCGCTAAACTATGGCAGCGTGATTTTGGCGACACAACCTCTGTCCTCACTGACGACATCCTACAGCAAAAAATGGGACTAGCCCCTATTCTGGGCATAGAAACAGAAACTTTGCAGGAGTGTCTAAATCAGCTAGAAACTTTGGCACTAATAGAGCAAAGGCGCACGGTATCTCCTGCCCAGATAATACGCCGTTGGCTTGACCCCCTGACTCTGCTGGAAGAATCATATGCTGATTGAGGATTTAAAGTTACGGGAGGCGAAACCGAGCGATCGCCCTCACATGCTGCTATGGGATACCCTCAACTCTAGGTCGTTAAGGCAACTAGCTTACCGTTAAAATGCTGAGTGTATTAGCTACCGCACCCATCTCCTTAGCCGTATTGACTCCAACAAACCTTTCCTCACCTTGCATCTTTGGCTAGAACGGGAACTAGATGCAATCAAAGCCATTTGCGCTCACACTCAGAACCCCGTAGTGCTTCTTCTTGACCTTGATTGCCTCATTACTTATCTGCGCGTACAACCAGAAAGCCCAATTACCTTATTCTGGCAAAACCTTTTTTATACAAGACATTTACAAAGCATCCTTTGGATTGTACTGCCCAGCAAGTTAACGCCTCCCAACTGGGACGACAGTCGCATTCAACTTATTTAACACATAACAAGTTTTACAAATTTCTAGAAATGAGTTCATCAATGCTCCTCAACCACTTAGTCAAAATCAATGAAGAAGCACTAGTCGCAAATGCCGTCAGCTTTGATCTCATGGATGATTCTGACAAAAACTTGCGGCTATGCAAGGGTTTCGTGTTTAACTATGACTCCGATCCTAAAAAACTTAATTCCTCTACAGTTGGTGTACTGCGCGCCTTGCGGCGTAGCTTTCACAGCCCTAGTGAGCCAAATATTCACCTGATGGTACAGGACTACGGCAAAGGCAAGTCCCACTTTGCCCTAGCAGTTGCCAACTTTTTTCAGAAACCCTTTGACAGCCCTGAAGTTCAGGGGATTTTGCAACAGATTGAGTACGCTACCTCCAGCACCAGCCCAGTTCTAGAAGATTTAAAGCAATATAAACAAAGGGGTAGAAATCTGGTCATTTGCCTCAGTGGTGACAAACCTATAGACCTACAAAGGCACTTCCTGCAAGCTTTGAGAAAAGCCCTAGAGTCTGAAGGCATAACCGATTCTATGGGTCAACAAATTTGCAAACAGCCTCTCCAGTATCTTGAAAATCTAAACGCAAAGCAGCGCCAAGAAGCTGAGGCATTTTTAGCAGAATTAGGTAATCCTGAGGGCGACCTGAATATGATTATGCAGCTTCTCAGAGAGGATAACTATCAGGTGATTTCTCGTGTTAGAGATATTAGCCGCAAACTAACGGGAACAGGGTTACCACTTGACTTCGAGATAAATATCGATGTAGAAGCAATACTCTCAGATTTAATCACTCGGTTATGTACAGGTGAAAATCGCCGCTTTCAAGGCATCCTCATTCTGTTTGATGAACTTTACAACTACCTGCTACTGTGGGCAAATGACCCGGTTCGGGCTGGTAGTACTACGCTGCAAAACATCACAAATATCTGTGAAAAATTCAAAGGAAAAATTGCCCTGCTCACTCTCAGCCAGAGAAGACCTGGTAGAGTGATGCCACCAAAAAACGTCGAAGATTACAACAGATTAGTTTCACGATTAGAACTACTTCCCACCACTTATGAACCTGCTGCTAGCTTAGAATTAGTGTTAGAAGGTTTACTTAGCCAGCAAGATAAAACAGCAGCGTGGCAAGAGTTTCACGGGTTATGGCGCGATACATTGAACGATATTAATACCAATATTTTTCAAAATCGTACTGCAAACTACTACCAAAGCCGAAACTGGACATCACAAAAATTTCTAACTCACATGACTTTGGGGTGCTTCCCACTGCATCCCTTGACTTCTTACTTGCTTTGTAACCTAGATTTTACTCAAGGTCGTACTGCCATTCAGTTTGTTCAAGAAGATGCCAAAAGTTTTATCCAAGAACAGCCTGTGGAAAAAAATGGTAGTCTCAACCTCATCTACCCCGTAGCTTTGGTAGATGCCTTTGAGAGTAACTTTACCAATCCTGATACCAATCCTGAATACTCTACACTTTTTTCAGATTACAGTTACTCGGCTAATAAAGTTAAAACTTCTGCTGATGCTTCGCAAGAGGAGATGTTAGTCTTAAAAGCCTTGCTGCTTTTCTATGCCAGTAGCGGTAAACTGACCAAATCGGATCGGGAAAAGCACGAAGAAATATTGAGCCTGCTCACAGGAATGTCCGTACTAAAAGTTAAGGCTACGTTGGATAAGCTTTATCAAATCCGAGAAGTCATTCATCACAATCCAGCTGACAACACTTATCGTTTTTATGCTAGTGGGTTTGGCATCGACGAATTAAGAAGACGAATTAAAGAAGAAACAGGCAATAAGGCTGCCTCTGTTGAACGAGTAGAAAGTTACTGCCAGTCATATATTGACCAGTATATTGGTCATAATAGCATACCCACTCAGTTTATTGAGCTAAATCGCTTATGTGTCGAGGATTGGCAATTCCAGAATAAGGTTTTTACAGTTGCCAAATTCCGACAAGCCCTCTTAAATAACCAAACCGTTAAAAATATAGACGCATCCGGTATTGTCGCTTATGTAGTTGCTGAAACCAGTGAGGAGTTGCTAGCGCTTTCTAATGAAATTAATCAACTGTTAGAACGCTCCCCAATTAAAGGTCAAGTTGTTGTTGCAATTACCTCTCAACCTGTAGGAAAACTTGCGCGACTACTGCTAGAAGACGTAGTGGTTGGGAAAAAATCGGTTCAGGAATTTGGCGCAGCATTGTCTCAACTCAAACAGCAATACCAAAAGCAAATTCATGATGTGACCTCTGATTTATTTAAGTCCTGTACCTATTACTGTCATATTCAGGACAAAATTCCCACTGGCGATCGCAATCATCTCTCTCAAATTGTCAGCGCAATTCTTCAGGATCGCTATCCTCTTGTTCCCCCAGTTGAAAAAAATGACAAAATGGCGCTTAAGAGTTCGGCTGGTTCTGAAGTGATTGGCTATGTGTCTAAGCGCTTGCTTGAAAATGACCTGCGTCCTCAAGCATTCCCTAAAAAAAGCTACGAGAATGTGGTCAACCCAGTTTTTGTTAATTCTTGGCGGCTACTAAAAGCCGCTTCTCAAAAGTACTCTGTTGTAGTCCCAACCCAACCCAAAATAAAAGCTGCTTGGGACAAAATCTCTGAAATAACAGATTTGGGTGATAAATCAGAAAAGATTATTGAGATTGCAAAAATTTGGGAAACCCTTTCAAGTCCCCCCTATGGCTACAACGAATACACCTTTACAATTCTATTTGCTGGCTGGTTAGCATATCACCGTTCAGAAGTATTTCTCAAAGGAGGCTTTGGTATTCCTCAGAAAAAGTCAGACCAGGTTTCACTACGTACAGAACCCGTTAAAAACTGGGTAGCTACAAATATTTTTGATAAGCCCAAGGAATTTGTCAACATCTGGATTAAAAATGGAAAACCTTCCCTAATTCTCCGCCAGCCCTCTCCTTGTCCTGAAGTACCAAATTCTGTTGACTACCAACAGGCGCAGCAATTCATTCAAGACATTGATAACTACCTCTCAAACACGCCAGAACCAGCCAAAATCAATGAACTCAGGAATATTCAACAAAAATTGAATACTGGTGTCACACAACTTAATCAGCTAATTGAGCCTGTTTCGCAAGCGGAGAACTTGCTTCAAGCAGAAGATATTCCCACAGATATTGAAGCTTTGTTGCGGCTTTGTTCCCAATTGCAAGAACCATTAACAGTGATTGTTGAGGATGGCTTATCTATAAATCCTATAGAACAACAAAAAATAAAACAAGCAGAAGTATTGCAGGCAGTTATTGAGAGAATAGGACAATTTGTTGCAGCGGAAAAAGTGCGTTATGAGTCACTACGTACAGAAGCAGACTGTCGTGCTTACAAAACTGATATCCAGAGATTGATAAATCAAATTAGGCAGGTTACTAACTTACCACATCGGTTTGTTGAAACTTTACAAAATGCAATCCAAGCTTCTAATATTAAATTAGAGGAAATAGAAGAGCAGAACAAATTAGACAATTGCTTGGAAAAAATTCAAGTTTTATACAACAGTCTAAGCGCTCTAGCTACACAAAATGAGTATGTTGATATCCAAACTCAAATTGAAAATCTAGTCGCTGCGGTTCCTGCTGCTAGGGAAACAGATATATATCGGAATAAAATCCAAGCTTTGGCAGAAAAACAAGATGCTCTTCTTGAACAAATTACTGATTGGGAAAGTCAGTTTTATACAGCTATGTCACGCCCTCAGGCTGCACAGCTAAGCCAGAGCATTAATCGGCAAATGAACCGTTTTACAGATGAAGATAGCAAACAGAGATTAAATAAACTTTTGCAACGTCTGGATAATATAATTCTGGAACGGGAGAGTGAAGAGCAAGAAGAGGAGGAAATCCACAATATCTTGCTCATTGCAAGGCAAAAATTCCAAGATGTTCAAAATATTAATAATTTGTCTGATGCTTTTAAAGCATACCAGGAGTTAACTCAACTGCAGTTACCATCTGTTATTATTGCTTCTGTGGAGTCAGAACAGCAAGAAATAGAACAATTAAAATCTGAGGGATATACAGCTATTTCTAATAAAATATCTCAGATTATTGAGAACTGTAAGCAGCAAATCAATCAACAGTTAGATTACGAGCGATTAAAAGATTTACTTCAGAAGAGTCAAAGCATCGCTGCACATGATAAATTTGCTTCTTTTAGAAATATCCTGGAAGAAGCAGAACAAAATCTTAATGCTCAGTATGAAGATTTGCAGAAAAAGCTGCAAGATAGAAAAACTATGGAAGCTATTCGTCAGTATACTTTAACAAAGGCGAATACGATTAATCTTTGCGAGGAAGCTATTGGCTCTATTACCCATTTACAAAATCAATTGAACTACTCAGAGCAATTAAAACCTGAGGTAGATAAACTCTTTAAGGGATTCAGAGAGAAGGTAGCAAGTTACAAAATCAATCTACAAAATTTGTACCATCGCCTCTCTCAAATTGAAACATCTAAACAAATAAACAGCATTCGAGAGGAGTATGCTAAGCTAGACTTTGTTTTTAAAGACTCCACTGAATATCCTAATTATCAGCATCTACGAGATCAAATCAGCTTAGTAGCGTCAGACATAGAGCGCATCAGTAACTGGGAAAGTCTCTACCTGCAAAGTAACTCCATTGCATCTAGCGATCGCACTTTAGAAACTATTAGTAATGAACAGGTAAAATTACATAATATAGAACACTTTAGACCCAATATCCAACAGTTGCAAGAGCATCTTCTGCAAAGAAAGCAGGGCTACATTGGGCAACTCGATGAACTTTATGGCAAATTAAGTAGTATCCAAACCCTAAAAGAAGCCCAGAAGCTACAAACAGATCTGACTAACAAATCAGCATACTACCGGGAATCTCAAGAAGAACAGCGGTACCAGGCAATTTGTTCAGAAGTCAACTTGTTGATCAGCCTTCTGCAAATTTCCGCAACCCAAAAAGTTGATACTGTTCCAGCTTGCCGAGATGAAAGAGAACGGTTGGTCAAGTGGCGACAGAACACAGAACAAATGACTCCTAGAGTGCAAACCCTCTTAGATTCAATGCTTGCTAACTTAGAGCAAACCCAGCAGCATATAGAAAACCAGCAAACAGATGCTGCCAAAAAATGGTTAGATGGTATAGAAACTGAGTATACACGCCTAGAACAGTACACCTCGGCAAAAAAACTGGTGGCTGCCAATGATTTGTACAAGCAAATAACAAAACAGAGACATCAACATGAACAGATGCTGGAAGCACAAAAGCAAACTCTAGAGCAGATTATCAATCACTGTGTAGAAATTCAAAACCAGGATAAAGAAAGTAAAATCCTCGTCCTCTTCCAAGAACTACCCCGTAAGAAACGTGAAAGCTTGCTCAAGAAGCTAGCAAAGTATCTCTCAGGCACGGAGGAGTTCTGATGCCAGCTGAAGTCATTCCTTTTGGTGAACCGGAAAATGAATCGGAACGGATGGCAATTAACTACCTGCGCGGTCATTTGCCAGACTCCTACAAAATTTTCACAAACCTGGAAATCAAACAGGGTGTAGAAATATTTGAAATTGACCTCATCCTACTTACACCTCACTGCGTTTATGTTGTAGATGTTAAGAACTGGCATGGTCGCATTGAAATTTATGATCCCAATTGGTATCCAGATAATTACCAGCCTTATTTATCACCTCTCAAGAAATTAAGAAAACACGCCAAGGCGATCAGCAGTATGATTTGTGACACCAACCGTGCAATGCAGCACGAGTTGAGCAAGGTTCACATCCAAGCAACTGTGCTGATGACATCTGACGATGTGCAAGTGATTGATAACAGCGGCAAAGATGGTAACCATGTGACATATCTTGACAAGCGCTGCCTTGACTACTTTCAAAGCAATGCTTATATTCCTGAACAGAGACTGAGAAGCATTAAGCCTTTGATCAGAAATGTTGAACAGGCAATTCGTGGCAAATCTCAACCGAAAACAGCACCCCAGCGATATCTACATTGGCAAGTTGAAGATAAACTAGGAAGCAATGACCGCTACACCGAGTATCGTGCTAGAAACCAAATGAAGAGTGTCGGTGGTTGGACAGCTCGGTTGCGGGTTTATAAAGTTGACCCTTTGCTTGAACCAGAGTCGCGAGAGGCACAATACAAGCTCATCAGCACTGCTTTTCGGGCAGTCTTGCGGATTCCCAATCATCCTAATATCTTAGCAGTACGAGATTTTTTTGTCAGTGACGCTCATGATTGCGTCGTCTTAGTGACAGAGGATGTACCAGGGCAGGTTCTACGCCACCACATCAAAAAGCAAAATTTGGCTTTGTCACAAAAACTTTCGATGATGCGGGATATCCTCCAAGGTCTAGAACATGCCCACAAACATGGGGTCATTCATCGCAACATCACCCCCGATAGCATTTTAATCACCGCAGAGGGTCAGGCACGCCTAATCGGTTTTGATTATGCCCGTGTTTCTAATCACGCCAGTACTATTGCTGAGGAGATCGCGGAGGACTTGGCAGAATATGCTGCTTACCAAGCTATAGAATGCCAAAGCGACCCCAAGCAAGCAAGTATCCAGTCTGACCTTTTCTCCGTTGGACTAGTGTTTTACGAATTGCTGACGGGATTTCCAGCTTTTGAGGATGCCAATCAAATCTATGAACGGAATGCCGTTTTTCTCTTAAAGCCGTCAGAGCATAATCCCAACCTATCAACAGATTGGGATAAATGGTTGCAAAAGCTTTGTGCTTTTGCTCCCCAAGACCGTTCCCCCAATGCTGATGCAGCGCTACAGGAGCTATCTTCTCTCGCAACGTTGCCACAAGACATAACCAACCTTCCACCTGATACAATCATCGATAACCGCTACCGAGTAATTAAGCGCTTGGGTCATCCAGGTAGCTTTGCTGTTGCCTATCAAGTCTTTGATACCTTAGGCGAAGTGGAGCGAGTCCTGAAATTGGTGACCCGAGATCGACATTCTGTATATGAGCGGCTTCAGCAGGAATATAAGACACTGCAAAAAGTTTCCAAACATCCTTATATTGTTGAGGTGATTTGGGCAGGTCAATTGAAGGACGATACGCCCTTCATTGTTTTTGAGTACGTGAACGGGCAAGATGTTGAACATCTCATCAAAACCAAAGCTATCTCTCTAGAGAAAGCAGTTGAGATTGCCCAACAGACTGCCATCGGCTTATCCCACTTGCACAAGCACAAGGTTCGTCACCAAGACATTAAACCTTCTAACCTGCTTGTGACTGATCAAGGAGTACGAATTATTGATTTCAACATCGCGGTATCTGACAGCGATGAAATGACCATTAGTGCTGGTACTCGTCGCTATCTACCCCCAGATAGTAAACTAACAGCGAATTTGACGCCAGAAGAGAAAATAGACCGGGATCTGTATGCTCTGGGCATCGTCTTCTACGAATGTGTTACAGGTCACTACCCCTTTGATGAACCGCAGCCTCAATTTGTCAAGTTACCCCAAAATCCCCGTGAAATTGAGGGCTGTTCGGATCTGAGTGAAGAATTGGTGCAACTGCTGATGCGGGCGATCGCTCCCAAACGAGTTGAGCGGTTTACCTCTGCAGAAGAGTTGATAGAGGCTATTAACAATCTCCGTTCCCTCAGAAATTCTTTAGCAGAATCTCAGCAGAACCCCTCTTCGCAAGCAGATCCGGGGTTCCGACTGTTTGACGAATTACCAACCACTCGCCAAATTAACATAAATCAGTCAATAGTACTCGACCCTACTGGGCTATACGATATTCCCTCTATTTACATCCCCATCACAACAGAACTGGAGTGGATGCAGTCCTTCGGTGTCAGTGCTTCTCCCTACTGGGTTAAAGGCAAGCGTTTATGTGATTGGGCAACTGAATGGCTGCGGGTCTGGGACAAAACCAATGCAATATCGGAAATTAAGCAAGACCCACGGCTGCGCTTACAAGCCTTGTTTCACCCCTTACCTTTACCAAAGGAGTGGACTAGCAAACAGCTACTAACTCTCGCCACCAGACTCGATTCCTATCCCCAAGACAATCCAATCGCTTACCTGCTGTGCGACATCACTGGTGGCAATGAGCAAATATGGCTTAGCGAACCCTCAATCCCAAATCTTGCAGCTTGGCTAGCAATTCAAGTGCCAGAAGAATCTAGACCACTAGAGCGAGTGTGGCAACAACAGTTCCAACATGAGTTAGCAACCTACTACCAGACTGAAGATAAGTTATTGCTTCTGCGTCGTTGGCTTGGTATAAATAAAGAAGTGATGACAGAACTAGGCAAGTATCCCCTGCCAATTCCGGATTTTCTTACAGATGATTTTGACCGATATTGGGAAGAGCAGCTTTTGCACACGGAAGGCAGAGCAATGGATAATCTTACGCCCGACCATCAAGCGGGTATGGATCGCATAGCAACAACTGCTTACAAAGTTTTAAAGAACCGACCCAACTGGATTAATAGAGCAAGAGAAACAAAAGTTGCTGCCTTTCTCAGCCATCAGCAAAAGCAAGAACTAGGCGATCGCCAATCTCCACCCGAACCTCAACCTCTGCCTCTAGACGCTAGTCCGAAGCAAACTCTTACCTGGGTAACTGAAAGCTACCTCCCCTTCCGACGCTGGGAAATAGTCATCCACCAACCTCCTCTTGAGCAAAGAATCAGTGACCGTTTGGCTGATAGCTTTGTTGAGTGGATGCTCTTGCACTACCCTAAAATGAAGGTAGACTCGGTAGACCATTCAGACTTGAATTATAACGTTGCATCGCTGGTACGAAATCTTTGCCAAGAGGGTGCGGTTCTTTGGGTTGTGGTTGATGGATTAGGTTGGTTAGATCATATAGAACTCTTATCGTTTCTCACCAAAAATAATCAACTTGCTGTTGAAACTTATATCGAACCTCGATTCAGCATCCTACCCACTAAAACAGAGTACGCAAAGTGGAGTCTGTACACGCAACTTTTGCCGAGTGATTCGTCCTGGGTTGCTGATGCTGGAAAAGCTTTCCCGAAAATGGGTATGGGAAAACGTTATACAGATAATCGGAGATCCGAGTTGCGCCAAGACTTAGCAAAGGGTAAACACAAGCTTTACTGTTGGGACACAGAACAGTTTGACGAACTGCACCACACGCAAAGAGATTGGCAACATCTCTATAAAGTTCAACGTCCCCATACCTTAGAAGGCATTGCTAAGGAAATTCAATCTTTCGTAGAAGAATATTCTCACCCTGAGCTTCTTAGGGTGGCGATCGCCAGCGATCATGGTCAGATTTTGGGTGTTTCCGAAAAAATAACTCCCTGCCCTCAAGGACTAGAAGCTAAAGGGAGAATGGCGATTGGCAAAACTGACGATCCCCGGTTTGTAGTACTAGAACGCGATCGCTACGGTCTTCCCCATGATATCAGCATTATCAGAAGCTCTGCTAATTTAGGGTCCTTCAGCTACACTACCAATAAAAAAATCATTGGTTCTCATGGTGGACTTTTCCCCG
>CAZZYE010000019.1:12355-22337 GCA_964658145.1 uncultured Stigonema sp. | reverse complement strand
CCGGAGGGCGGGGTGAGGGTTCATATAATAAGTCATTAACCGGACATGATATTACTTGTAAAAAAAACGAGGCAGGGGGAAGTCCACTAGTTATTAGTGACTTCTTCCTGCCTCGTAAAACTCGCAATTATCAGGGCTAGGTGAATTGTATTTGTCTAGATCTCAGGTTCTAAGCTGCCAATCTCGACTATGCAACATTTCTAAAGAACATATTATCTGGCGTAGCCTCCGCGAGGCTCCAAAGCTAGAAAAAATACTGGAGGACACGATCAAATTCTTGTCTAACCAGCAAGAAACTGACTTCAAGGGTAGTGTCAACGATGGCATCACCCGTCTAATTGATTACTTGCGTGCAGCACGTTGTCTGCTGATACTGGATAACTTTGAATCAGTTCTGGAAGATGGTGCTCATGTGGGTAAATATCGAGAGGATTACGAAGAATATGGTGTCTTGATCGCGCGAGTAGGCGAATCATCCCATCGAAGTTGCCTAGTACTAACCAGTCGCACTAAGCCGGAAGAAATCGCTGTACAAGAAGGCGAAAACTTACCAATCCGTTCCCTATCGCTGCAAGGCTTACAGCGCTTTGAAGCGCTGAAGGTTCTGGAAGATAAAGGGCTTTGTGGGTCAGAAGATGAAATACTCGAAGTCGTTCAAATCTACAGTGGCAACCCCTTAGCTTTAAAAATAGTATCGACATTTATTAAGGATTTATTTAATGGAAATGTTTCTGAATTGCTCTCACAGGGTTTAGCACCTTTTGTAGGCATTGAAAGTCTGCTAGATACCCAATTCAATCGCTTATTAGAATTAGAAAAAGAGATTATGTACTGGTTAGCAATTAACCGAGAGCCAGTCTATGTCAACGAATTATTTGAGGACATGGTAGCAAAACCAATGTTCTCTAATCTGATCGAAAGCTTAGAGAATTTAAAACGGCGATCGCTAATTGAAACTGTTGACGGCAGATTCACGCAACAAAATGTCGTCATGGAATACATGATCGGGCTATTGGTACGACAAGTTAGTGAGGAAATTAATTCCGGACAGTTTCACCTCTTTAATGCCTATCCCTTAATTAAGGCTACTGCGAAAGACTACGTCAGACATAGCCAAACTGAACTGATTCTCAAGCCAATTGCCAAAAACATCACTAATGTTGAGACAAAACTCGTTAATCCTCTTCAGCGAAGAGATAAAAATATAGAGATTAAAGGATATGCAGTCGGAAATATCCTCAACTTACTGCGTTATTTTAACTATAGTTTGTCAGGTCTGGATCTTGCTAATTTAACTGTCTGGCAAGCTTATCTCCGTGGTGCAGATTTACGTAGCGTGAAATTTACAGGCTGCGATCTCAAGAGATCCCGCTTTACTGAAGCTTTTGGAACCGTCCTGTCAGTGGCATATATTCCCAAGAAATCTATCTTAGCTATGGGCGATACAAAGAGTAAAATTCGTCTTAGACATCAGGATGGTCAACAGCTTTTAACTCTTGAAGGACATACTAATTGGGTACGGTCAGTTGCCTTTAATGCGGATGGCAACACCTTAGCCAGTGGTAGTGATGACAAGACCTTAAGGCTGTGGAACACTGCTACCGGTCAGTGCCTCAAGACTTTAGAGGGGCATAAGGAAAGGGTTTGGTCAGTTGCTTTCAGTCCAAATGGCAAGATCTTAGCTAGTGGCAGTGAAGATAGGACAGTCAAACTTTGGGATTTTCACACTGGTCAATGCTTCAAAACTCTAGAGAGACATACTAGTTGGGTACGTTCAGTCACCTTTAGTCCAGATGGCAATACCTTAGCCAGTGGTAGCAGTGACAAAACAGTGATTTTATGGGATGCTAAAACAGGGCTTTACCTCAAAACCCTAGAGGGACATACTAGTCGGGTACGGTCGGTCGCCTTTAGCCCTGATGGCAATACTTTAGTTAGTGGTGCTGATGACGGTACAGTAATCCTTTGGGATGCTAAAGCAGGGCTTTACCTCAAAACCCTAGAGGGACATACTAGTCGGATACGGTCAGTCGCCTTTAGCCCTGATGGCAACACTTTAGCTAGTGGCAGTGAAGATTGTAAGGTGATATTGTGGAATATCCACACTGGTCAACGCCGACAGACATTATCAGAACACACTGCGAGAGTTTGGTCAGTAGCCTTTTGTTCTGCTGATGGTAAAACTTTAATTAGTAGTAGCGATGATAAAACCGTCAAGTTTTGGGATGTTCACACTGGTCAATGCTTGAAAACCTTGCAGGGTCACACTGATTGGGCTTGGTCAGTTGTCTTCAGTCCTGATGGCAACATCTTAGTCAGTGGCAATGAAGACAAAAGCGTCAAACGCTGGGATGTTCGCACTGGTCAAGTTGATAAATCGCTGGGAACACATATTAACAGGATACGATCGCTTGCAATTAGTCCTGACGGCAACACTGTAGCTAGCGGCAGTGATGACCAAATCATCAAGCTTTGGGATATCCATACTGGTCAACGCCTCAAAACTTTAGCAGGTCACACAGACAGAGTACTAACAGTTGCTTTTAGCCCCGATGGTTGTCATCTAGCTAGTGGTGGTGATGACAAAGTGTTGAGGATTTGGAACACTTGCACAGGGGAGTGCATCAAAACCTTAGAGAGTCACAAAAATTGGATCTGGTCAGTTACCTTCAGTCCCAATGGGAAAATCTTAGCCAGTGGTAGCGAAGATCGAACTATCAAGCTGTGGGATGTTCGCACAGGTGAATGCCTCAATATCCTGAGGGGACACACTGGTTGGGTGCGGTCAGTTGTCTTTAATCCTGATGGTAGCATTTTAGCTAGCGGTAGTGAAGATGAAACCGTTAAGCTGTGGGATATCTCCACAGGTGAATGCCTTAAAACTCTCAAGGGAAAAACTGGTTGGATTCGTTCAGTAGCTTTCAATCCTCATGGTCGCTTGATAGCTAGTGCAGGTGAAAATTCAATTGTCGAGATTTGGGACATCGATACTGCTCAAGTCTACAAAACCTTGACGGGGCATCAAGAAAGGGTCTGGTCAGTTACCTTTAGTGCTAATGGCAAAACTCTTGCAAGCAGCAGTGAAGATGGGGCGATCAAACTATGGAATATTGAAACGGGTGAACTCTTAAAATTATTGAGAGCGCCCAGACTTTACGAAGGCATGGATATCACTGGTGTAATTAATCTTACAGAAGCACAAATAAATACCCTGAAAATTTTAGGAGCAAACAAAAACGATGACTAGCAAATCCAGACCTGCATTGATTGGGATCACAACTTATGGTCGTAAAGATGCATTTCCCTTTTCCCTATCTAGTGCTTATCTAGATGCTGTTATGGCAGCTGGTGGTGTGCCAATATTGTTACCACCAACAATAGAGGTAGACCCAGCACTACTGTTAGAACATCTAGATGGTCTGATCATTCCTGGAGGTGGAGACATCGACCCAGATCGGTATGGTGGAGGGCAACACCCTAGTATTTATTCAGTAGATTCAGAACGCGATGCTTTTGAACTCAGCCTAGCTCGGTTTGCTCTCGATCATTATATACCAGTATTAGGCATTTGCAGAGGATTGCAGATCCTGATTGTAGTATCTGGTGGAACTTTGATCCCACACTTACCAGATTTGTACGGAACATCGGTAATGCACCGATTAGATCCAGAACCAGGAAAACGTTACTCGATTGACCATATAGTTCAAATCAACGCAGAAAGCAAATTAGCTGATCTCATTCAAAATACTCATATATCTGTAGTTTCATGGCATCACCAAGCTGTACATACAGTACCGCCTGGTTGGCGTGCTGTAGCACACGCGCTGGCAGATGGGGTCATTGAAGCTGTCGAACATGAACACCATCCCTGGGCGATCGGTGTTCAATGGCATCCAGAACTATCCCCTAACGATCCTAATCATCAACGAATTTTTCAAGCTTTTGTAGAATCTACACACATCAAAAAAGGTTTACTAACATCTTCCCTGCGCAAAGGAATGTGGATTACTAAACCTCTTGCATAAGTAGATTTCATCTGCGTTAATCTGCGGTTAATTATTCATTTTTTCGGGCTTTGGCAATAAGTCTATTACATAACCAGCAACTTTTGTAGAGTGTCTTACGCTGTCGTAATCATATGCACAAAAGGCATTTTGGAAGATTCAATGTGATTTTTTACAAATGATTTAGGATTGCTCTATCTGGATGGTAGGCAATCTGACATCTTGCACTTACACCCTAGAGAAGTGTAGCTATACTCAGATCTTTCACCACTGTCTTGTTGCGAAAATCAGAGCTACAAAAAGCTTATGATTACGTAGGGGAGCCACCCTCGTGCGCGGGTTCCCCGCGTTGAGAGGAGTGGCGTTGGGCACTGCCCACCAGCCCTCCCTATCGAAGGTGCAAGATGTCAGTATACAAACAATGCCTGCCTACGCAGGCTAATAACCTTTATCTTGCGCTTTATTGACAATGAAAATAGAATAGTAAAGATTTGACTTGGAGACAAGGGGATTTCAATATCCGACTCAGTTCTATGTTACCATCCGGTATGAACTTTCGAGCCTTTGAGTCAGCGAAGCATTTCCGACCGCACAGGCGCATGACATAATTTCTGTCTCTATCCGTGGAACATATAGGAATTATACAATGAATTTGTATGGTAATCTTTCTCGAAGAATAGCAGGTTTTGTGGAGCGCAACTTTCTCGAAGGTTCTAGCCTTGATAGTAATTCCCAAAGTCTTACTAAAGTAGAAACTGCAAGAAAACTATCGGAAAATAAAGATACTTTAATTAGACAAGCAATTGATGCAACTTCTAAGGAATTTGATGATGCTCAAGTGGCAGTTGATCGTAATGCGCTCTATAGGGATATAGAATCAAGTCTACAATTTGCCATTAAATACCTTGAAGATAGTGTTCGGCTCACCTGGCCCAGATTTCTCACCACAATCCTCAAAGCCTTATAAAATCAAGATTCCGGTTTTTCACACTGCATCAAAAAATAACCGATCAAAAATGCCCGAAACATCTTCTGGATAAGGATTATGAGGAGTGCGAGCGCGGGACTTGTGAGAAATGCGGGCTGGCATCAGTTGTTGTCAGAGTGAGCTTACCTCCCCAATGCGTTGCCCTCTTCTTGGTGTTTGTTCACACAATAATTCTCACAACTCAAATAGAATTGCTATATGTATTGAGATGCGGTTCGATTTTCACTATCTTTCAAAAGATTTTCTAAGCCAGACCAAAGCATATCCAACTTAGTAGCCATCAGACGCGCACCTTCTATTGTTGGCTTTAATAATTCTGGAGAATGTATCAGAATTATGCTAGTGAGTTCCAAGGCTTCTTGGGCGTGCCTTTCTTCTACACCCTGAGAAAAACATTCAGAAAAATATGGCTCTTTTTGTATATCAGGAAAACAAATAGAGAGGCTGTTCATTAAAGCTCGCATCCAATTATCTGCAAACATTTCAATAACGCACCAAGGTCCAAGCGACTTCGGATATAAAGTCTGAACTGAGGATACGAAACTAGCAGTAGTTGGGTCGAGAATTTTTTGTAAATCTTCTAGATTACCAAACTTTTCATCCTCAATAATCAAATTTGCTCCCATGTGAACGAAAGCACGGCTTAATTGATAATGATGGGTATCGCCATTTTCCAAACCATCATCATCGCTGATAATTCTCAACTTCCGCACCCGCAATGCCGGACTATCAAGGTGCGGTACGTAGTAAGCCATGACACGAGTAGCATGGCAAGCTGCCTGGTATCTCAGATATAACTCGCCAAGTAAAGTTGGAGAACGGAGTTTTTCAAGTGGAAATTTAGCTAGATGAGAAAAGAACGGATGCTTCGATGGCATATGTTCTTTGTAAAGTTCATCTAGAACACTATGAAATAGTTTGTCAGCATTCTGAATTTGCATATTCTATTTAAGTTCATAACGATCGGTAGATGCTTTGTGCTAAAACATATGAACAGTTTACCTTCACGGATAGATTTTGTAACTTTTTGAACCGAAGGTTATGATAGGCTATTGCCCAATGAGGAGTGATAGAGGTATTGAAGATGACGAAACTGCGGGTAGGGTTGTTGTTTGGCGGTCGTTCGGGAGAACATGAAGTTTCGATAAATTCTGCACAGGCTCTAGCTCTTGCTTTGAGTGCAGAGGAAAATGCCAGCAAATACGAAATACTGCCTTTCTACATTCAAAAAGATGGATGTTGGTTAGCCGGGGAAGTACCCCAACAGGTTCTAAAATCTGGGATTCCAGTCGGGGAATCCCAACGCCAAACTCTTAGCCCTTGGCAATTTCCCCCTGAAGTTACTCAAGTGGATGTTTGGTTCCCAATACTCCACGGACCAAATGGTGAAGACGGTACAATTCAAGGTTTACTCACCTTGATGCAAGTCCCTTTTGTTGGTTCGTCCGTTTTAGGTTCGGCAATGGGCATGGATAAGGTTGCCATGAAAATGGCGTTTGCCCAAGTCGGACTGCCGCAAGTAAAATACATGGCACTTAACCGTTCCCAAATTTGGTCGAATCCTTGTGTTTTTCCGAAACTGTGTGATGAAATTGAGGCATTGGGTTATCCTTGTTTTGTCAAACCTGCTAATTTAGGTTCATCGGTGGGCATTGCCAAAGTGCGATCGCGGCATGAATTAGAAACTGCTTTGGATAATGCCGCCAGTTATGACCGCAGGATAATTGTTGAGGCTGGAGTAGTAGCACGGGAATTGGAGTGTGCTGTTTTAGGAAATGACGTTCCCAAAGCTTCTATTATCGGTGAAATCACTTACGAAAGTGATTTTTATGACTATGAAACTAAATATACACAAGGCAAAGCAGATTTACGGATTCCAGCACCAGTACCAGATAGTGTCACGCGTAAAATTCAGGAAATGGCTTTGCAAGCCTTTGCAGCCGTTGATGCTGCTGGGTTGGCAAGGGTGGACTTTTTCTATGTAGAAGCTACAGGAGAAATATTAATTAACGAAATCAACACCATGCCCGGGTTCACAGCGACGAGTATGTATCCCTTACTCTGGAACCTTAGTGGGATATCTTTTCCAGAACTAGTCGATCAGTTGATTCAACTGGCGCTACAAAGACATAACGCCTCCCAAAAATAGCGCAACAAAGTAGTAAATAATACCAATATTTTAAAACAAGCAGCGGATGAGAAAGCTGTGTTTTTGTTGCGCGTACTACTTAAGTAAAATTATGCTTACGGATACGTAATGGTGCGTCCTAGAGTAAAATCAAGGATCTTGAGGGGTACAAATCTGAAAATAATTATGGAAAATACTCAGAATGTACAGGAGCAGCCATCCGTACCAAAAGCGCCCACGTCGGCGCAGGAAAATAGCAAATCGCAACAAACAGATAGCAGGAATTTGATACATGTGCTTATGCATCACCCCTGGCTATTAGTGATTGGGTTGTTAGCGATTTTTTTAGGTGGTGGTGCTCTTTCCCTTTACAGCCTAGGTTATGTTGGGTTTGTACAACAAGCAAAACCAGAAGAAGAAGCACTACAAGCTGAAGTTGTACAACCAACAAATACAGAGTCTGAAACTACCAATCCCATATCTTTATGGATGGTGGCGGCGATCGCTCTCAGTTGTGCTAGTGGATGCTTGATAATTTTCCGATGGCTAAACCGACCAGCCCAACATCAAAAAGTCCGGAAACAGATAAACCGCTACCAAGAACGCTTGGCAAAACGCCGCCCTCCAACAGCGAAATCACTTCCACCAAAGAAACCGCAAGTTTTTTTGCCACCGCAACCACAGAAACCCGCCCTAACCTCGGCTGAAACAAAACCTGTCGTGACGGTACTACCACCAGAACAAAGCTTCACTGGTGGTAAAAGTAAAGAATCTCTGGCAAGCATGCTAGATATTCGTAAACAAACTCCTTTGTCGGCAATTTTACGAAAGGATTAATAGTACGCCTAACTGTAATGTTTATTGTAATCTCAGAATTAGAGGGATAACCTAAGATGCTGTCAAGCGTTGAGCATGAAGAACTCAAAGCTAAAATTAAAGAATTTAGCCATCAAGCCGCAGTATTAAGCCTTGGTTGACTGTAATACTCACATTGAAAACCGAGTTGGTGAACCAGCAGCAAACCCCTATCTCTACATGGCATCACAATTAATTTGTGGGTTAGATGGGGTAGATTGCCAGCTTGACCCTGGTCCCCCAACAGAAGAACCTTATGCTGCAGAAAATCCAGCCTTACCCCAAAGTTTGCTCTTAGCGATTTCATCCCTGAGTCAAAGTGAACTTTTTCGCCAAAAAATGGGACAGCAATTCATTAACTTCATTATTAAGATGAAACAGAGTGAAATTAACCGCTATTTAGAGGCTGTTGCTGACCAGTCAACAGACGACTATTCAAAGCAAGTAACTGACTGGGAACAAAGAGAATATTTTGAATTATTTTGAGAGCGATTTTTCTACTTTTATTCTTCAACATTCGTCAAATGAAGTGTTCCAAACCGTGTCAAATAAATTTCGGAAATTATTTACAAAAATTAATCCAAGGCAAGCACATCTAAATTCTGGAAGCCCTGAAGAGCGAAGGTTTAAAATTTATTAGCAATGTCAAGTTAGGGTACACCCTATTGCAACAATCTGAAAAGCCGCTTTACTATGTTGCAATAGGATGGCATTTTTAATAATGCAACGTATGTTGCACCATATCTAAGACTCTATTGCTACAACTGGATATGACCAGCATCTCAAAAGAGCATCGCGTCGGCGAGAAACCATATTGCTTGTGCAATGCTGGTTTGGCTTAGATTAAAAAATTTAGCCTAATCATTCTTGTCTTACTGTTTATCAAATCAAGCACAACTTACTTTCGCTCTTATTTAATTCAGCAATTAAAACGTCCAGACGTTCATATGTGTTTGGTCTAATTTAAATTGCCGCATGGCGTTCGCGTAGCGGCGGCTTCCGCATCGCCTGTCTGTCAGAATGCCTTGAAGCGCAAATTTCCCACACTACCGCCTTTGCAAGTCATGTTCAGATGTGTTTGCCCTGTCTGCCCGTCCGCGAAGAGTGCCAGTTGCGTAAGTCCTGAAGTCTTCACTGACAGGGCATCGGGCAAGGACACGGCGCGCCCGCAGCTCCATGTGAGGGAAGGCGACACGGTGATCGTGCATAGCATGGATCGCCTCGCCCGCAATCTTGACGACCTGCGCCGCCTAGAATACCCTAGACAGGGTGGCAATACGCAGATATGCTCAGCCGTTCTATCATCGACGCACATTGTTAGGTGCTACCCTATATTGGGTGATAGAATAAATCGTGACTTCTAAACTACTTCCATCAAAGCGCTAGTTAAAAGGAAATATTAGTTGGGAAAGCAGACAGGAAAGCACATTGCCTTCGGATGGTATGGCGGAAAATATAGTCATCTTGATTGGTTGTTGCCATTGCTGCCAAAAACAACTCATTTTTGTGATGTATTTGGCGGATCAGCAGCCGTCTTGATCAATCGTATGCCTTCTCCGGTCGAAACTTATAATGATCTCGACTCAGAATTAGTCAATTTTTTCCGAGTTTTGAGAAACCAAAAAGAAGCATTAATTGAAGCTATAGGTCTCACGCCCTTTTCACGCGAGGAGCTGGTGATAGCTTGTGCCAAGTCTGTGGAAAAACCATCAGATCTAGAACGGGCCCGCCGTTTCTTCGTGCGAGCTCGCCAAGTTCGCACGGGTCTTGCTCAAACTGCAAGCGCAGGACGCTGGGCGCATTGTCTCCTAACAAGTAGAGCAGGTATGGCGGGGGCGGTTTCTCGATGGTTAGGCAGCATCGAAGATCTCTCAGCAATAGCGCAACGGCTTTTAAGAGTGCAGATCGAGAACGCTCCGGCTCTTGAAATATTGAAGCGTTATGACAGTCCAGAAACTCTTTTCTATTGTGATCCTCCCTACGTTCACGACACACGCGGCGATTCTA
>CAZZYE010000019.1:0-12345 GCA_964658145.1 uncultured Stigonema sp. | reverse complement strand
ATTCTAATGCTTACGGATATGAAATGACCGATAGTGATCACCGGGAGCTTGCCAAAGTCCTGAGCGCAGTAAAGGGCAAGGTTGCCTTGTCCGGTTATCGTGGCCCCCTTTATGATGAACTTTATAATAGCTGGTGGCGTATCGAAGCTGATCCAAAGCTATGCCATAGCGTGAAAAAGCAACGTACAGAAGTCCTCTGGCTAAACTACGATCCGACAAATATTGTGGAAGTTGATCAGGAGCTACATCTGTATGAGAAACAGGAGGATGGTTATCTATGTCCAACAACGAAGTCCGAGCCATCCTTGACAATGTTCTCTATCGAGTAGAAGGATCGACGGCTGTTTCTGTTCTTGCTGATCCTGAAATTATTGCCCGCGTGGAGATTGTCGCGCGGAATTTGCAAAATCGTGCCGCCGTTCGTCTGGTTCTTTCCTGCGCTTTGGCTAAGGTTCATCGACCGAACATAGATATTCGGAAACCTTACACTGAAATTGAAGGTAGCGACAGCTTCTCAGGGCGAACCTATGACGAGCAGCATGTAGCTCCATTTATCACTGATAATCACTTACCTTGCAATTCCACTACAGCATTTCTGACCCCTGCCCTACGGAACCGGAACGCGACCCTTACGCCCGATCTGAATATGGTAGGACGGCCGCCAATAGTATACCAAGCTGCCCTACAACTCCTCACCGATGTACAGAGCGGAGCAATCACAGCCGAAAATCTACTTGCTGAAACAATCCGTTTGCTGATTGTAGTACGCGAAGAAAAAAATCAGCGAATGAACACTCTTCTCGCAGGTATTCAGACGGTTGCAGGAGCAATGCCACTTTCTGCCGAGGCAATAGTAACGCTTGTTACGCAGCATCTTCATCTGCCTCATACCAGCCGCCTGCCTGTTCTCGTGGTTGCGGCTGCATACGAGGTCGGGGGCGTCCAATTTGGGGAACGGATACGACCGCTTGAAAATCACAATGCTGCGGATAAGCAAACTGGAACGATAGGAGATATTGAAGTAACACTCATCGGCGATGATCAGATTATCACCGGCTATGAGATGAAGATGAAGCGTGTCACGCGCGGTGATATAGATATTGCTTTACAAAAGATGATAAAGCGTAATATTCAAAATTACATTTTTATTACAACCGACATTATTGATCCTGAAATCAAAGAATATGCTGCCAGCCTCTATGAAAAGACTGGCGGGATTGAAATCGTTGTGTTGGACTGTATTGGCTTCCTTCGTCACTTCCTGCATTTGTTTCATAGAAGGCGTAGCGCCTTTGTCGAAGCGTACCAGCAGCTCGTCTTAGACCAGCCGGAGAGTGCTGTAGGGCAGCCACTTAAAGAAGCGTGGCTTGCTCTGCGCCAAGCGGCAGAAATTCGTCTCGATATTGAAGAATTTTGAGACAGATGGCGCGACCAATAAAAACAATCACTTGCACGTCGCATAGGATATTTGTTTAATGACCATTAAGAAATCCCACATTATTGTGGTTTCCTAGTTAACTCTGACCACCATTTTTTCAACTTGCACCAAAAGCCTCGCTTCTCACTGCCGCTCGCTGATGTCCCTGATTCATCTTTTATCGCACTTCCAGTAGCAATAGTATCGGTTGTTTCAAAATATTCCTCTTTTGCATCACGATCACGAATTCTTCCAGCTTCAATATCTTCTTGAGACCATCGGCTAGCCCACTTGATTCTGTTGCACTTTATCCAGTAATGAGATTTACAAGCGAAACTCCAGTTTCCAATTGATGGGTGAAGAGAAATGGTTTGGCCGTCAAAGATCAATTTCCAATCCGTAGGAGAAAGCGGAGTGACCACATCTTTTCCGCATCCGCAGCAGCATTTGTGAATGGCCGTCGCGAAGGTCAACGATACGTAGATTTTACCATCCTTTAATGATGAAGGGATATATTCGACAAACTCATGTGTGAGCGTCATCTCTTGCTTCATTCGAGTCCTCATTGATTAACATATTCCCATCTATTGTGTACGTACTGTGATGTTCTTGCTCTAAATCCATATAAAAGCCAAAGAGCTTTTTCCATTTGATAACAGCCAATGCCGCGTTAAATGCATTGAGATCAGCAATCTGGATATTTCGGGAATAATCATTGTTCACGTCACCATTAGAGAACGGAATTCGGTTCTTTTCCTTCACGTACTCGCGTTTTTCAACTGTACTGGTTGTAATCCTTAGAACTCCAAGCAACTTTTCGTCAACAAGTTCTACGCCCATACCTACATCAATGAAGGGTATGCCAAACTCCTCCAACTTATCAACGAGCAGTCTTCTCGCTTCGCCCCGGTCAAGACATATGAACAAAAAATCCGTATCTTGTAGCTGATTGATATTTGATTCATCAATATAAATGTCATGCGCGATGATATTCCGGTGCATCCTGGAATACTGGTCCCTAAAGTAAATCACTTTCTGCGGCTCTTTCTTCAAGTCCTCAACCGACGCTGCTCCAGGTGATCTAAATGCGTTGTGTTGCGAGAACTTATCTCCGTCGAAGAGGTGAATCTCCTTAACCGGGGTTTTGGTTACGAAGTCTAATACGTAAGATCCCGTACCTCCTAAGCCTACAATACCAACTCGAAGGTTTTCGAGCTTTCGGGTTACGATGTTGATTTGTGAGCGACTCGATGCCGTATCAACATAGTTAAATACGGATTCATCTGCCTCGGATTCGATAGTCGGGAAAGGAGTTACCGTAACGTTCGGATTAATCGAGTGCGCTGGACTGGAGATGATGGTAGCATAAGTCACCATCTTGTCATAGTAGTCACTGTAGCCCTGGTTGGGTTTACTAGAAAAGGAATGCTGGACTACGAGATCGTGGTCTAGTGACTGCTGCTGGCTCTGATGTTTGATCCTGTCGATCTCAGTCCCATCCTTATTACAGGGATAATCGCCAGCAAAATATACGACATGGGTGCTGGGTCTAATGGTCACATCGCCAGCAAGACTTAGCTCCGAAACGAGCATTCCTAACTTAACTTCCTGATTCGAGTTCACGTAGGGAATGTGATTAATAATCAGATACTTTGAACGAATCTGTACATCATAGCCCTCGTCTCGCAATCGCTTTAGGTCAGGACTATGATTTATCAGTTGCTGTGACATTGAAGATCATCCCGTCATTGATTTTAACAATTTCGCCCGAAACGAGCGTACCCTGGGGTTTATTGCTTTGCCCACCCCTGTATGTGACGGTGAAAACCACGTTTTGACCCGTTGGAGGGTTCTCAAATGCTAAAGCAACGATCTCGGTAAAAGTCAGTTTTTCTTCATGCACCGTTTTCTGTCGGCCATTTACAATTATTGTAAATTCTCTTTTGGATTCAGTACTGTAAAAATGCTCATCTTCCTTAAGATGAATTTCTTTCTCATCGTTTGGGATCAACTTGTCTTCATGATCACCTTTCACTTCTCGAAATAGATCATAACCGCGACGGACGTCCCCAAGCACATAAAGTGCTGAACCATTCGTTGGATTCGACGACTCCTAGCGATTTCGATTAATATGAATCCGCACCTTGTGGTGCTTTGCGTCTACTTCATGCCCTTTATCGTTCATCATTAATTTTTTTCCTCATGCTGGTTATGGTATAATAAGTCACTTCAGAGGTGTAACGCCGTTGCTTTAGTGACTTAACTAAGCTTATTGCCCTAGCGATTGAACTGCGTCCAGCATAATCTACAGGCAAACAAATTACTCTAAGTAAATTTACTTATTTTGTTTTAGTGTTCTTCCCTTGTTGGAGGGGAAGTTGCGAACGTGATACAGCCGCTATACAATGTGACTTTTCACGGTAAATCCTCAAATTAGGAAATAGCGTGCCTTCTTCCAGATGATTGAGGGCTACTTAAATTAATCAGAATTTACACTGTAAGCCTGTAACAAGTATTCTCCATTAAAGCGAATGAGATGGGTGGCATCCTCAGCTACCCAAGCATCTGTTTCCAAGCCTATAAATTTTTTGTACCATTACAGCCAAATAGTCCAGTTTTTTTATCGCTTGAGTTTATACAGATCTCATTTTATAAACACACAAAATTAAAAAGGAAAGGGTGTTTGACGCTGTGTTATTGCAGTGGTGCATATTATTCATCTCCACAATTTCCCAAACCTTTCAGGATTCGTGGCGGTATAGCGGACGGTGTGCTGTATATTCCGATGCCCCAGATAATCCTGAATGAGCCGCGTATCCGCGCCCTGATCTGCCAAGGCATAGCCGCAGGCATGGCGCAGCATGTGCGGGTGAGCCGCAATCGGCAGTCCAGCCCGCTCTGCCAGTCCCCGCAGCATCGCCCATACCGTCTTGCGGCTCAGCGCCTGCCCGCGCTCGCTCAAAAAGAAATGCTTCTCAGTATCCGCTGCCTTGAATTTCCGACGTTGTGCCAGCCATGCCTTGATCGCCCTCAACTCGTCGGTGCGTAGCGGCTGCGTCGTGGACAGCCCTTGCTTGAGCCGCTGTACATGCAGAACGCGGCTTTCCCCATCCACCTGTGACATCTGCATCCCGCAAGCCTCCGACACGCGCAACCCGTGGCGGAACATCAGCAGCACCAGGCAACTGTCACGCGCCGCGTTTCGGGTGTCGCTGGCCGCCTCGATCAGCTTGCTGACTTCGAGGGAAGTGAGGTGTTTTCGCTCTTTCATGGCATGTTTATCATTTTGTCTCATGTTGATGGTTTCCCCCACGCGCGAAACTGCGGCTTTGCCGCGCGAGCGAGAAAAAACATGAGACATAATAGCTCATTTTGTCTCATGTGAAAATTGCAGACATCGCTTTGAGCTGTTTCCGCTCCTCGCTGATGGCGAATCTGCTGCTGTCCGTCAGGGGTGCGGTCGCGGAGTTTGCACGGGCATCGATCCGCAAACGATAAATGGAAGTCCTCGCCCTTGCCAAGCAGCGCGGCGCATACCGTGGTCGCAAGAAAGCCCTGTTCCCTGACCAGGTGGAGAATCTGCGTTTCTCGGGCGGGCAAGGGTGAGCAGAAAGCGGCGCTTGCCCTTGCGTTCGGCATCAGCCGCGTGACGCTGTATCAGTATCTGCACCACGCGGCATCATGCGCTCGCGGAATTTTGTCAAGGAAGTCATTCTCAATTAGAAGTTAAACTTGACAGTTTCCCTGTCTTTCTGGTATCGTGGGTTTATGATGCAAAATACCCTCGACACCGCCGTAACCGACTTTGCTTACTCCATTGGGATATTGGTGCGCCGCGTACGCGCGGCGGCCGCCTCGCATGAGCTTTCATTGACCGAGGCTGCCGTCATGACGCGCCTCGCTAAAAACGGGCCTGCAACGACCGCCGATCTGGCGCGCGCGGAAGGCATGAAATCGCAGTCGATGGGAACCACCATCGCAGCGCTTGAGGAAATGGGCATCGTCGAGCGCCGGCCGCACCCGACGGACGGTCGCCAGGTCAATATCGTGCTGACCGACAAAGGGACTGCCCTGCACGAACAAACCCGCACGGTGAAACTAACCTGGCTTGCCGAGGCCATAGCCCAGCTCGACAAGCAGGAACAGGAAACCTTGTTCGCCGCAACCGATATCATCAAGCGCCTGGTGAAATCGTGACCGGCAATGACAAAAGCCGCAATCCCTCCGACGGACTGGATCCGAGAGTCTGGAGAGTTGCCGCCGTCGTATTTGTGGGGCCGTTTATGACGCAACTGGATTCGACGGTCGTGAACGTCTCGCTGTCGGTCATTCGTCAGGAGCTTCATTCGTCGATCGCGACGGCGCAGTGGATTATCAGTGGCTACTTGCTGGCGCTGGCGCTGATGCTGCCTCTCAATGGCTGGCTTGTGGATCGGCTGGGAGCGAAGCGGCTTTACCTGGGGTGCTTCTCGGTATTCACGCTTGCTTCGCTGCTCTGCGGCGCTGCGCGGACGATGGATGAATTGATTATGGCCCGCCTGATCCAAGGAATGGCGGGTGGGCTAATGGCTCCCATGACCCAGATGATGATCGCCAAGGTCGCGGGGCAACATATGGCCCGTGTGATGGGCTATACGGTCGTGCCCATCCTGATCGCGCCGATCCTGGGTCCGGTCGTGGCGGGGGCGATCTTGAAATACGCGACCTGGCCCTGGCTTTTTTACCTCAATTTGCCGATGGGGATTTTGGGGGTCGGGTTAGCGGCTTTTCTTCTTCCGGGCGACGAAGCCGCGATCCAGAAACGGCCCTTCGATCTCTTGGGCTTCCTGCTGATCTCGCCTGGTCTGGCATGTCTTCTTTATGGGCTCCAGCATGCTTCGCATCTGGATGGAGCTTTAACAATGCTTGCGGGTTCGATTTTGATGGGCGCTTTTGTCATGCACGCGATGCGGAAGGAAAGTGCGGCATTGATCGATCTTCAACTCTTCAAGAACCGTATTTTTTCGACAGCGGCGACGACCCAGTTTCTTGCCAATGGAGTCTTTTATGCAAGACAGTTTCTTATTCCTCTTTACTTGATCTCAGGCTGCACTCTGTCTGTGACCAGGGCGGGTTGGATGATGACGGCCACCGGGTTGGGGATGATGTGCTCATTTCCGCTAATGGGATTTTTGACCGAGCGGTTTGGCTGTCGCGCGGTTTCGGCAGGCGGCGCGCTTTTGGCTCTTGTGGGCATATTTCCTTTTCTCTGGATGACTCTGAACCACTTTTCGCCCGCGCTGACGGTCATCAGCCTGCTCGTTGCCGGCGCCGGCCAGGGTACGATCAGTATCCCCTCCGTGTCGGCGGCGTATGCGTCGGTTCCGAGAGAAAAGCTCGCCGTCGCGACCACGGCGATCAATATCGTCCAAAGATTGGGCGGACCGCTCGCGACAACGGCCATGGTCGTTGTTATGTCGCTTTGGGCACCTTACTTTCCGGCCTCCGGGCGAGGCCCGTTCACGATCGCCTTTGTCTTCCTGACCGGGCTTCACTTGCTCATGCTGGGGGCGGCAAGCCGCCTTCCGGCGCTCATACATCAGAAAAGTGGACAGGGAGAATAGAAGATGGAATGGATTAACTACGTTTCCTACTTTTTTGGCGGTGTTTTTCTTACGAATGCTATTCCGCACTTCTTAAGCGGAACGATAGGACAGCCTTTCCAAAGTCCGTTTGCGAAGCCTCCGGGCAAAGGGCTTTCCTCATCAACCGTGAACGTGCTGTGGGGTTCGTTCAACATCGCGGTTGGGTACGTGCTCGCTTTTCGTGTGGGAGCGTTTGATCTTCGCTACACGGGCCATGTCCTTGCCGCCGGATTGGGCGCTATTTCCATTGCGCTCATGATGGCCCGCAGCTTTGGCCGCTTTCACGGCGGCAATTCTCCGGCGCTCGTTCCCAAGAGCGGCAATACCATCACAACCCCCTAACCGTAAGGAAAAAACCATGCCTCTCACAAAACTCGATGACACCACCGCCTTAATCGTGGTTGACCTGCAAAAAGGCATTGTCGGTTTGCCGACCGCGCATCCTGCCGGCGAGATCATCAGCCGGGGCGCCCAGCTCGCGCGCGCCTTCCGCGAGCGAGGTTTGCCGGTCGTTCTCGTCAACGTGACGGGTGCCGCTCCCGGCCGCACCGATGCCGGACCTCACAAATTTGCGTTTCCGGCCGATTGGAGCGAGTTTGTTCCTGAATTGGAGCAGCACCCCGACGACCACATCGTCACCAAGCAACGATGGGGCGCGTTCATCGGCACATCCATGGATGGTTACTTGCGCCAGCGCGGCGTAACCCAGGTCGTCTTGACGGGCGTCGCGACAAGTATCGGCGTGGAATCGACGGCGCGCAGCGCCTACGATCACGGCTACAATGTGGCGCTTGTCGTGGATGCGATGACAGACATGGACGCCGACGCGCACCGTCATAGCGTCGAGAAGATTTTTCCCCGGCTGGGCGAGACGGGCAAGACAGACGACGTGCTGAAGCTGTTGCCGCCGACTCCCGGCTCGAAGAAACGGCAACCACCGCCAACGTTCTGAAGCTGTTGAGCAGCTTGCTATAACCCAACGGGTGCTGATGACAACGCGAGCGCGGAATCTAGACCCCAATATTGAGGAGATTTCCTTAGATGTGCTGTCACCATTCGAGGTTTTGGAATTGTTGACAGCACTAGTGGGTACTAAGCGAGTACAAAAGGAACTGGAAGTAGCTAACCAATTATGTGAATGATTGGGATATCTGTCTTTGGGTTTGGAGTTTGTGGGGCGGTATGTGGTATAATATCCTGACTTGTCTCTAGCAGAAATGTTGCAGCGATTAAAGAACCAGTCATTGCAAAGGAACAATTGCAGGATACGGAAATGACAGCCAAGTGAGGGGTGAAAGCAGCCGTTGAATTAAGCATAGCCAATGCTAGCTTCTTTAGTGGCTTTCAGTCCATCATCCTCGTCGCTGCAACTGTTGCTCTTATCGGCGCGTTAGCAACCTTCGCTCTTGTAAGGAGACGAAAGAGATTCAGTATGACACTCATCTGAAGTGACAGATTGGGACGCCGTTTCTATGCCTTCAGGAGCTGGCTCTATAGATTGTAGTTATTTTACGTTTACCTTTGGTAGCTACGGCAAGTAACCCAAAAAATAAGACTAAAGCTAGGTTAGTCGAAGGTTCAGGTGCTGTAACTCTAGCTTCAGTGCTTCTTAAAGCGACTAAAGTTAAATTTGCTTTGCGATCGAAAGAGCGTTGTAAAGAACCCTTAACAAAATCTGTGGCAAATTCTTCATTTCCTCCAAAACTAAACTCTTTGTCTTCGGTTAAGGTGACATTTTGGCTTTTTTGATTTGTAATAAAATTATCGTTACCTAGAGTATTTAAATTTCCAGTGAGGGAAAAGAAGTCCAAAGGATTTTTTTGAATGCTGTTAGTTGTGTTGGATAACAATCCGGAAACGAAGTCTTCCAGACTTGGTTCCGGTATATCGGTGGTGTCGAATAACTCAAAAGAAATATTGTCAGATGCCTTGGCATTCTCTACTGGTGGCGCATCTATTGCTGTCTGTAAGTCTAAAGCAGATGAGAAGTCAAAAGAAAAAAGTTGTCCTGGTTCTACATCGAAGTTCCCGACAATTTTAGCCTGAGTTTTTGCTGTTCCTAAGTAATCTTTGCTATCACCAGACGCTTGACTTAAAGCAGAAGTAGATGCAGATGGTGGCTCATCTGTAGAATTTGTAACTGCATTAATATTTTGAGCGTTCACACTGCCACCGTTAGCAAAAGAGAAGGTTTCAGCCTGATTTTGTATTCCGATGATCGAAAAAGGTTCACTGAAGTTTGTAAAATTTAATTCTCCTTGAGAAGAAGCAAAAGTAGCAGCCTGACTGGGTGAGGGTAAGAACGTAGAAGTAGCTATTAATGGCGTAACTAGTAACAAAAACCGCGCTCTCAATATTTGATAGTGCTTCATACAATCCTTTTTTTATAAGTATTTAAACGAACTTACAGCCATTTTCAGGTAAATAGACCACAGTCGTAGGGGCGCTCCTGCCGTTCGCCCCTACAAACGGTGTGGTTCATTTATGTGAAAACTGCTGTAATATCAGCCTGCGATCGTCTGGCTTTACTCGTATAGCCTCAGAATTCTATTCTGCCGACATTAAAAACCCCACTCCCGTACAGACGTTCCGCCCCGTATAGACGTTCCCGGAACATCTCTTCCCCACAGTCGTACAGACGTTCCGCCGGAACGTCTCTATGGTAACTTCGCAAACACCCCCTCAACTAACTCATGAGCCTTAGTATCCAAACGCTGCCAATCCACATCACCTGCTTCATCAATTAAACTAGTATCAATAGCAACTGCTTCATCTCCCGGCATGTAGTCAACAAAACACACTTGATAACACAGATCCCACATATCGATGCTGAGTGTTTGCTCTTGACGCTGCAAACGCAAATGGTATCCTGGATGGGGTACTGGTAGAAGGGAAAGAGTCTTTCTAATTTCCACAGCTTGTTCGGGTGTTGCAGCTTCCAGTTCTTGCAAAAGCTGGGTGACGATCGCTTTAGTTTCTTCAGTTGTGCCAGCAGGCCAAATCAGCACATCCTGGTAAGTTCCTGTCCAAGGAGATGCGTCTAGCTGCTTGCGAATATTATCGATAACACGGATGAAAATAGGTTGCATCAGGAGTTCAGCCTGCTGCCATGCAACTGAGTCGGTTATTTTGGGCGGCATTGTTACTAAAAAGGGATCTTGAAATAAAAATTAACAGTGTGTATTTTTTAAAAACAAGGTACAGACGTTCCGGCGGAACGTCTCTGAGTTTTACATCCAAATCTTTTCTTAAGATAGCGGATTTGATCGTCAAAGATTTGGAGATACTTATTACAACCCTAAAAAGTGGGTGCTAAAACTGGGGAGTGAATATGATAGGCAAGCTGCTAGATCATCGTTACCAAGTCATCAGAGTCCTCGCTACAGGAGGATTTGGTCAAACCTACATTGCCCGAGATACCAAAAGACCGGGCAACCCCATCTGCGTTGTCAAGCACCTCAAACCCGCCAACTCCGATCCGAAAGTGTTTGACACCGCCAAGCGCTTGTTTCAAAGCGAAGCTGAAACCCTAGAACAACTGGGTAGCCATGACCAAATACCCCGGCTTCTCGCTTATTTTGACGAAAATCAAGAATTCTACTTAGTACAAGAATTCGTAGAAGGGCATCCCTTAAGTGAGGAACTCCTCCTCGATCAAAGCTGGAGCGAAAGCCAAGTCATTCAACTGTTGCAAGAAGTTCTAAGTATCTTGATATTTGTGCATCGCCAAGGCGTGATTCACCGCGATATCAAACCAGATAATATTATACGTCGTACTTATGACAATAAATTAGTTTTAGTAGACTTTGGGGCTGTTAAACAATTGCGAGCGTCAACCTTACAAGTTTCGCGAACACTCATGTTCACCGCAGCCGGATACCCTGCCGCTACGGTAGCAATTGGTACTCCCGGCTATATGCCCACGGAACAAGGACAAGGCAAACCCCGCCCCAACAGTGATGTTTATGCCCTTGGCATCATTGCCATTCAAGCGCTGACGGGAGTATCGCCAATGGATTTGCTAGAAGACCCCCAAACTGGTGAAATCCTCTGGCAGCATTTAGTACCTGTGAGTGACAACTTGGCGTTCGTATTGACCAAAATGGTACATTATCACTTCAAAGACCGCTATCAAAGCGCATCGGAAGCACTGCAAGCGTTGCAGTCCTTTGCCCCACTCTGGGCATCTGAGGAATACGAACATAATCTTGGCTACCAACCAATCCAATCCCAATCTCCACAATCTCGGCACAAAACCATTGCCTTTGCTCCAGCACATCCTGCTCCTCCAGTAGTACAACCAATTGCCAAACCGAAGCGCAAAAGTTCTAGTGAACCTGACTTGTTGCAGCTATTAATTCTCATCGGTTTGGCTGCTGGTGCTGCTGCTGTTACCCCAGTTGTTGTCCAGAATGTGCAAAATTTTGCTGGCAAGATCGCGGGTTCAGACTCTACCTCAGCACAAAACTGCTTGGCTGTGGTCCAAGGTAATTCTAATATTCGTTCTGAGCCGAGTTCGATTAGCTCTAAAACTATTGTAAAAACTATTACCAACGACACTAAGTTAGAGGTGACAGGCAAGCGAACCTCACACGGTTGGGTGCAGGTTAAACTTGACCCTAACCACAGGGGTTGGGCGCATTCCGATGCCATAGAAAATAATGAAGAGTGGGTTTCTTGCCTGCGAGACAAGGAGATCGCGATCAAAACAGTAGATGATAATGACTTGATTGCCGATCGCCCGATTCCTAAGCCAAAAGCAAAATCCGGTGTCAATATATCAACGAAATCACAAGAGTTATCATCACCAACACCAACAGAGAAATCACAACTAAAAAATAATGATGACAATGGTGACAAAGTTTTAGCACAAGCTAGAAAAAAATATGAATCAGGAGATTTACAGGGAGCGATCGCCCTGCTGAAGTCAATCACATCCAATGCCAGTGCCGTCAAAGATACAGCAGAGATGGGTGCCCATTGGCAGCAAGATTGGGCTAAAGCGGAATCTCTATTCAATGACGTTAATACAGCGCTTGCCCAAGGGCAATGGGATAAGGTTTTAGCTTATAAAGACCATAATGAAAAGTTACCCAATATTCAATACTGGCGCGATAAATTAGAACCATTGTTTCAGCAAGCCACTGAAAATATCACAAAACAGCAGCTAACTCAAATAAGCAACCCTAATAATCAAAACCATCCTAAACAAAAAAATCTCAAGAGTGATAAACCTTAGTTGTTAATGGCTAATAGCTAATTGCTAATGGCTAATAGTAACAATTGACAATTAGCAATTAGCAA